>NZ_JAYFPU010000041.1:0-3351 GCF_034927525.1 Christensenella sp. | reverse complement strand
GAATTTGCGCCGCTGAGGCAGGCTGAGGATGCGATTTTGGTGGACACGACGGACATGGAAAAAGAGCAGGTGATCGAATGGATCATCGGCGATATAACGGGAGTGAACAGCTAGATGGTATATGCTTTGGCTCGTGTGCTCGCTTTTATTGTCTTGATTCCTTGCTTTTTTGTCAGGCGCATCCACAAAAAAAACTTTCAGATCAAAAGCGGATGTGTGGTGATATGCAACCATAAATCCAACTGGGATCCGATCGTTCTCGGGCATAGCATCATGACACAGCCGGTCTGCTATATGGCAAAGGAAGAGTTGTTCCGGCACAAAGCTGCGAATTTCTTTTTGCGCCGCCTGCATGCAATACCGATTGCGCGCGGAAAAAGTGATATGCTGGCGGTCAAGACGGGGATAACGGCACTAAAAAACGGTAAGATATTAGGCATTTTCCCGGAGGGAACGCGCAGTGAGGATGGAAAGCTGTTGCCCTTTGAACCGGGTGCGGCACTGATGGCACTGCGTGCAGGCGTGCCGGTGGTGCCTGTTTATATCAGCGGAAATTATAAGCTGTTTCGCCCGGTGAGAGTGTACGCGCATCCTGCCATCGATTTAAGGGAGATCGTAGGCGAGAAGACAAACAGCAAAACGATTGCACAGGCAACGGAATATCTGCAAAACGTAATGCAGGAAATGAGTCAGGAAGCATGTCAAAAATAATTGTCGCAAAGCACGCGGGCTTTTGTTTCGGAGTGGCGCGGGCTGTCGACGCAGTCAATGATATCATCGGAACATACAAACATATCTATACCTATGGGGAACTGATCCACAACAAGGACGTGGTAGGATCGCTCGGCGAAAAGGGTGTGCTCGTCACAGAGGATTTGGATGATGTACCCCAGCTTGAGAGTACGCTGATCGTGATACGTTCCCATGGGGTTTCGCGCGAAGTATATGAAAAAATCAAAGAGCGGGGATTTGAGATGCTGGATCTCACATGCCCGTTTGTTACGCGTATCCATAAACGCGTCATCAAGGCAAAGGATATGCCGGTGGTCATTATAGGAGCCAGCGACCATCCGGAGGTGATCGGCATCAAGGGATGGGCCAAGGGAACGGTGTATGTGGTCAATAATGCGGACGACGCTGCACAGGTGCCAAAACTAAAGAATGCACTTGTGGTGGCACAGACGACGATCACGCATGCGCTGTGGGATGAGGTCGTGGGACAGTTAAGGGAACGGATCGATACGCTTGAGCTATTCAATTCAATTTGCGATACAACACAAAAGCGCCAAAAAGAAGCGGTAGAGCTGGCAAAGCAGTCCGATATTGTTCTGGTAGTCGGGGGCAGGCATTCTTCCAACACGGAGAAATTATATAACCTATGTAAAAAAAATTGCGATAAAACCTATTATATCGATAGTATTGAGCAACTTCCACTTGAAAATGTGGCGATTCATGATATAATAAGTATTGTCGCCGGTGCATCGACACCGGATCGGTTAATTAGGGAGGTAAAGACACTTATGAGCGATGTCGAAAAAGTACTGGATGCTGAATCTGCGGAGGAGAAGGATGTATCCATGGAAGAACAGTCACAAACGGAAGCACAATCACAGGCAGAGGAACAATCAGATGCAAATGTAGATTTCATGGCTGAAATCGAAAAATCGTTTGTATATATTAAGAGAGGGCAGATTGTGACCGGAACGGTTGTTCAGATTTCTGACAGCGAGATATGTGTCAATATTGGTTATAAATCTGACGGCATCATCAAAAAAGAGAATCTCACAGCTCCGGGCGATGCTAATCCTCAGGATTTGTTTACTGTCGGAGAAGAGATCGAAGCAGAAGTTGTGGCTCTTAATGATGGCGAAGGGAACGTTGTTCTGTCAAGGAAATCCATCGAATCCAAACTGAAATGGAAAGAGTTGGTGGAATCCCTCGATGAGACGGCTATTTATACCGTTAAAGTGGATAAAGTTGTAAAAGGCGGCGTGCTTGCGAAACTGGATGGTTATGACGCATTTATTCCGGCTTCTCAGCTGTCTTTGAAATATGTGGAAGATCTGAGCGAATTTGTCGGTCAGGAGCTTCAGGTGAATATCATTGAGGCAGACAAGCGCCAGAGACGGTTCGTACTGTCGCACAAGAATATTCTGAAGGTTGCGGCGGAAGAAGAAGAAAAGAAACTGTACGATACATTCAAAAAGGGCGATAAGGTTACAGGAAAGATCAAACGCCTGACGGACTTTGGTGCGTTTGTTGATATCGGCGGGGTAGACGGACTGCTGCACATCACGGATATTTCGTGGACAAAGGTGAAGCATCCTTCCGACGTTTTGAATGTCGGAGACGAGATCGAAGTGCTGATCATGAACGTTGATCCGGAAAAGAAGAGGATTTCTTTAGGCCTCAAGCAGCTTGAGCCCAAACCTTGGGACAAAGCACCGGAAAAATATATCGTAGGGGATACGGTAGAAGGTACTGTTGTACGTATCATGCCGTTTGGCGCATTCGTATCATTAGAGCCCACGATCGATGGTTTGATCCATATTTCCCAGGTCACGAACAGAAGGCTTGAGAAGGTGGAAGAAGAACTTAGGATCGGCGATAAGGTCACTGCCAAGATCATGGAAGTGAATCCTGCGAAGAAGCGCATCAGTTTGAGTGCGCGTGCATTGATGGACGAGCCTGAAAAGCCATCGGCAAAGGAAGACGAAAGAAAAGAGAAGGAAGAAAGATTCCATTATGAGATCCCGCCGGTTGAAGGCGCTACTTCTTCTCTTGCAGATTTCTTCCCCAAGATGGATGATAACGACGAAGAATAAGCAAATATGTCATTTGAAAAAGCCGTTTTTAACGGCTTTTTTTTGTTATATATAATGGAAGAAAGTTTTTAATAAAAAAGCTGAAAAATGAACGACTAATTTGTGAAAAGTCATTGACTTTTGTTCGCAAATACAGTATATTATAAAGCGTCGCAAATAAAAAGAGTATGCTTCGGGGTGTAGCGCAGTTTGGTAGCGTACGTGCTTTGGGAGCATGGGGCCGGGGGTTCGAGTCCCTCCACCCCGACCAAGTGATACATACCTGATATTTGCAGATGGCCCCATGGTCAAGCGGTCAAGACATCGCCCTTTCACGGCGGTAACCCGGGTTCGATTCCCGGTGGGGTCACCATTACTATTTCTTTGAGCAGGGGTTACTCTTATCTGCTTGCGGGCCCTTAGCTCAGTTGGTCAGAGCGGTCGGCTCATAACCGATTGGTCCGGGGTTCGAGTCCCTGAGGGCCCACCACAAGAGTAATAAGGTTTTAAGACAAGAGTAAATGATGTCCGGTTTCAAAGAGCAGGT
>NZ_JAYFPU010000111.1:0-5691 GCF_034927525.1 Christensenella sp. | reverse complement strand
TTTTGTAATCTTCTTTTGTTAAAAGGCCACTGACCATGTTTTCATATAGGGTGGATTTGATACCGCTGGTTTTTACGATCTGGCGTTCGCTGTCCTCAATTTGATTCTGAATCTGTTTTGCCAGCAGTTCTGCGGTCTTCCTGCTGTTGCTGGCAGCAAGTACGGATTCAAGGGACACTATGCCGCAAATATGCGCTTTCACGCTTTCCAGAATACATTCGCTCAGATCATCTTCTTTTACCATAACGGCATCGGTACAACCGTGTTTTTTACCTGTCGGGCAATAATAGTAGTGATACTCGCGCTCTTTGTAGCGGTTGGTCTTTCGGGTCATCCTGCCACCGCAGCATCCGCAGATGAGGACGCCGGAAAAGAGGTAAACCCTGTCGCTGCCAGGTGTGGAACGGGTATCCAGCTTCATGATCCGCTGGGCAAGGTCAAAATCCTGTGCGCTCACAATAGCATCATGAGCCCCCACGGTACGTTTCCACTCAGAACATGGCTTTTCAACCACGTCTTTGATCTTGTAGTTTACCGTCCCGCTACGATCCTGAATCAGCGTCCCTGTATAGGTTTCGTCATTCAATATACGGAAGATCGCCGTGGCTGACCATTTCGCATCGGGCTTGTCTGCAAACCCACCAGTTGGATGCGGCAACCCCCGGTCGCGCTTGTAAGCCATAGGCGACAGCACGCACAGCTTATTCAGCGCATCTGATATTTTTAGTGCACTCATGCCATTTATCTTCATGCGGAAAATGTCCCGCACGATGGATGCCGGATACTCGTCAATTTCGAGTCGGTTCTTATCATCAGAGGAACGTTTGTAACCATATATGGGACAGGCGCCTACATAGTCTCCGTTTTCCCGCTTGACGTTCAACGCTGAGCGGGTTTTGATGGAGATATCTCGACTGTAAGCGTCGTTGATAATAGATTTCACGCCTACAACGAGGTCACTAGCGTCATCCCTGAGTGTGTCAATGTTGTCGTTTATGGCAATGAACCGCACCCCATACGCTGGGAAAATACGGCGCAGGTACCGCCCGGTTTCGATATATTCTCGACCGAAGCGCGAGAGGTCTTTCACCACAACGCAGTTGATTTCCCCAGCCTCTATTTGCGCCATCATCTCCTTGAATGCCTTGCGGTCAAAGATAATGCCGGATACGCCGTCATCCACCTTTTCCGTTACCACATCCATATCTGTCTGAGTTGCGATAAAACGATCCAGCAGCTTGCGCTGATTCTCCACACTGTTGCTCTCGCCGTCTTTGTCATCGGCATAAGATAGGCGAATATACTTGGCTGCCTTGTATTTTAGTTCTGACATAACAAATCACTCCTTTTTTCACGGATTTCGCCGCGAATCAGAAGTGATTGAAGATAGCCATATTTTGCTCTTTTCCCACTCCCATGTTAGCGTGCTTGCGCGGCGGTTACAAGTCATTTCTTCTCTTTATGCGGCAATTCTTTGCAGGCAATCTTCCAGTGTGGGGCCGTCCTCAGCAAACCGAGCCGTAACGGTAAATTTGCCGCAGCGGAAATGGTAAGGGTTCCGTATCTGCCGCACAAACTCGGCAATGCGTTCCTGCTTCGGCAGATTTTTGTTGACAGCCACATCGCGGATGTCGACCAGGGTATTTGTATTTTTCAGGCTGTTTTGCATAGCGTTTCCTCCTTGAAATATGAATCTGGTTTTGTTTCCTGCATGAACCGCTCGATCTCCAGAATATTTGATGTTATCCGGCAGGGTGGTAGGGCGGTCGATACCTGACGATGATAGGCCCCGCTTCCGTTCGCCCGGCAATCAAGGATGGCGCACACGCCGGTGTCGAACTCGGTGCGGATCAGCCGCCCGAAACCCTGCTTTAGCTTTACTTTCATATCTGGAATTAGTGCATAGTTTTTGTAGACGTCCATGCTGCCGAACAGCGACCGCTCATAATCCCCGATGGGATCGGGCGCGGCAAAGGGCAGCTTGACGATGATAAGCATACTCAGCGCATCGCCGGGGATGTCGATACCCTCCCACAGCGCGCCGGAAGCGAATAACACGCCGCCCGCGCTTTGCTTGAACCGCTCCAACGCGGTTGTATCCCGCCGCCCCATCTGAAACAGCGGGTACGGCAAACCGCGCTCTTTAAGGGCGGCGTATACCTGGCCCATCGCGCTATACGAGGTAAACAGTACTGCGGCGTGGCCGTGGGAAGCGCGGATAAGCCGCTCCACTTCGTCCGCGACCGCCGCAATGTATCCCTTGTCCTGCTGGTTCGGGAAGGGAACGTTCTCGCTGAGGTAGAGCAAGGTATTCTGTTTGAAATCAAAGGGGGACGGCAAGCTCGTGTCGCAAACCAGGTGTTCCTGCACGCGATCAATTCCCAAGGATTGCTTGATCCGGCTGAAATCACCGCCAGGCAGACTCTGCCCGGACGCCGACAGGGTGCCGGAGGTTAGAATAAGCGGGATGCCTATATTCCACACATCCGCGTACAACCTCGCGCCCAAATCCTTTGGAATGGCGCGCAGAAACGTCTCGCCCTCTTCGCCGTCGTCCGGCTGCTCCATCCAGCAGATGAGGTTTTCATATTTCCTGAAAGCTGTAGCTCGCTCCCTAACATTTTTCAGTTTCCACAACACCTGCATCTTACGCTCACGGAATCGGGACTGCACTTGGCTGTCCTCTAGCGCGGAGAAAAGGTTGTCCGCAATTTCTGAAATGTTTTTGAGATGCCTTGAAGTATCATTGTCCATAACGGCGGGAAAGCGCTCGGACTCCTCGTAATCCTTCGCCGTGAGAATGTTCTCCCTCAATTGGCGAAACAATCGCTTAGATTGTCCCTCCAATTTCTTCGCAAGCTTGTGAATATTGATGCCGCCTGCCGATTTACCATCCGTAAATGCGTGAATAAAATCGACTACCTGTGGAATTTCAGCGTCCGAAAGCTCCAGCCCGTACATTTGCCGTGCCGCTATGAGAAATTTATGCGCCTCGTCGATAATCACAAGCTGGTGATGCGGCAGGAGCGGGCGTTTACCGTTTGCCCGGTGCAGAATATCGGCCAGGAAGTAATTGTGGTTGGTTACCTGAAAATCCACAGTGGGATTATTTGCTTCATCCAGATACCGGATATACCGGCAACAGTCATAAGAGCGGCAATCACTCATGCATCTTCCTGCAATGCATATTTGTCGCTTCATGAAAGGGGTCAGTCCCTCTGTATCCGCAAGGTCGCAGGAAGTGGACTCGGACAATAGCGGTTCGAGCGCGGTTTGTGTTCTGGCATCGGCATCGTTATAAAATGCCCGTAGGCGCTTTTCGCAAAGGTAGTGCTCCTTGCCCTTGCGAACCACGCAGGTCAGTGGTGTGCGTATGATCCCGTGCTCCACGAGAATCGCGGATAACTCCGGGATGTAATCGGTGACAATGGCCCGTTGCAGCGCAATACTGGATGTGGCGATCACCACGGGCATATACGCGCTCTCGGCGTAACTCTGGCCGGGTAGGTTACCCCGCAGCCAGAAATCGTTAATCCGCCCGCGTTTGGCCAGTACGGCCGCCGTGAGATAAGCCAGCGTCTTGCCCGTACCCACCGCCGACTCCGCCAAAGAAATGCCGCGACGGGATATGACATCGGTCATATGTTCTGCCAACCCAAGCTGGTTCTCTCGAAAAATATAGCCGTACTGTGGCAGGATGTTTGTAAAGACGTGGCAAAGAATCTCCGTCAGCTTATCTTTTGCCAAGCGTTCGCCCGGTGGCCTGTCCGCTTCATATACTCCCGCGCCGCGAAAAGGCAATACTCGGATTTTAGCGGCCAGCCGTGTGTGAGATGGTTCTTCTAGGGGAATTGCTCGGCGGCAAAGTGTTGCTGTTCTTCCGTTTGCTAAATTGACCGCGCTGTAGACATGCCCCTTTTCCGTTTGGCGTTCCAGCAGTGCGCAGCCATAAGCTGTAAAAATGTATTTGCCTCCTACAAAGTACCGTGCGGGGGTATTGGGCGGCAAATCATATGATAGTTCCTGTTTATATCGTTCAAAACTCTGATCTTGCATAATTTCCTCCGTTGCTTTCTTAGCGGCTTGATGGTACGCAGTGGGCAAAAATACCCACTGCGCAGTAGTCAAACCGCTAAAACCATAAAATGCTTGAGATGCTTTTTTTAATGATTTTGCAGTAAAAAACTTCAATTGTGATGTGGCGCTACCGGACGGCTGCGTATACAGCCCATGAAAGCTCCTTCCGGCCTTTTTCAGCCAGAACGATGCTTCCACCGCGAATTATCCCTACTACCGCGGCCCCCGTACAGTCAGGTTCGGGGAAGTATCATGATCGCATGGCGCCTTGTGTCTGCCGGTTCTTTCCCTTCAAACGAGAAAGAAGTCGGGCGCTCGCTCTCGGCTCCCATAGGGGAGCCGGAGGTCTTCGCGCGCGGCGCCGGGCGGTTATGTACCCGGTGGTGCCCGTATGACCGGCCTTCGAAATGGCACGGTGTTTGTCAAGGTGCAGTGAGGGAGATCATTTCCCCTTCACTATCCCTCCCGAAAAAACACCGGGGTGCGATATGGAATTTTCAACTTTCTAAAAGTTTTTTTATTTTTGCCAGCACATTGCGCTCACGGTGACGTATAGCAAAGTCACTCAAACCTTTCTCCTTCGCGTATTTTCTGATGGATATCCCGTCATCGTACAGCCGCCAGATGAGTTCCTGATCTTCGGTTTCCAGCAACGGCAGTACTTCATTTATCTGCTGGATCAATAGCCTTTGTACAGCCATATCCTCAGCGGATTCGGCGTGTCGCCTTATGAGATAGGACAACTGCATACCGTCCTTATCCATCTGATCCAGCGAGAGCAATTGCCCTTCTTCGCACTCAGCGCAGTATCGTTCCCTGCGATCAGCCTGAGAGTATGCCTTGTAAATCTCCTCGTTGACCTCCACATCCACGCCATCCACGGTGATAACATAAATGAAAGAGCCGTCAGTGTTCACATATTTTCGATAGTTCCTATCTTTTTGCCAATTCTGCATTTTTCTTTCCTCCAATCGTTTTTTGAAAAAATCAAAACGTCGATTGGGGAAAGGAGGGGAACGGCTACGCAGGGCGGCGTAGCAATTATCTGAATGCTTTGACACAAAAAAATTCTCCTTTCAGGTTTATCCGAAATGGAGAATTTGCGGTGTATGGAAGCAAGCCCACAGGAAGGATGACTTACAGTCCAACGGATTTCTCCATTTAGGACTGCATCCATCACTTCCCGGTGAACGGTTGCAGCTTACTTATTCAATTGTACTCACATAGCACCGGGAATCACCTTGCGCAGGCGGTTGCCATGTGGTCGGCTTTGCAGAAACCTTGTCCACTCGCCAATATCATTTTATTTGGAATACGAAATTTTTACACGGACATGAAATGTCTAGGGAAATGATCATAACGTCAAAAAGCCCCGGCAATAAGTCTCTTTAAACTCATTGCCGGGGCAGAATCTCCTGAATATATAATAAAAAAGCACCCGGACACAAAATGTCCGGGTGGTGGCAAAATAAATTTATTGTTCTTTGGTTAACGGCTCAAAACCCAGCTTCTGCAACATTTCATTACACTCAAATATTGGCCGCGAGTAGCAGGAATTAAGCAAAAATTTGTATGTTAAATGCTTTTCACCAATGCCAAGTGCACAAGTCGAGC
>NZ_JAYFPU010000129.1:0-2841 GCF_034927525.1 Christensenella sp. | reverse complement strand
GGATAGACCTTGGACACCAGAAAAAGCGTTTCCCGGTCGATTCCTGAAATCGCTTTGCCGACCAAACGTTCGGACGCGCCCTCACCGTACATTTCAGCTGTATCAATGAGTGTCATATGAAGTCTTACACCCAAACGGATGCTCTCGATCTCCTCATCGAGTTTGCCCACATCGTCGCCCATGTGCCACGTCCCCTGCCCGAGGCTCGGAACCTGTTGCCCGTTTGGCAATGTGACCGTATGTTTGCTCATAATGTCCCCTCCTTTTTGTTTATCTTACCATAAATCAGGCTGCTTAAAACAGGTGTTTGCGGTTTGACAAACTTCTTTGTTATGAGTATCATACGTCATATGAAGAAAAAAACCTCTAATATCCTGCGTATCGTTCTGCTTATTTTGGGAATATTTCTCGTTGCCTATTCCGGCTTTTTGCTCTTGCGCAACAATGTCAATTTAGGCAACGTACTTCCCGCCCTGCTTGGCATCCCGCTTTTGATGTACGGTATTTTTGCGCCGCGCCTCAATATCTGGTTTGCAAAAGGCGTGGGCAGGGTCGTCAAATGGGTCTTCATCATCGGTTACGCTTTTTTGATTGCTGTTTTTACGATATTCGGCATTATGATGGTGCAGGCCGCGAACACCGCGCCGCCCGCCGACGCAGATGTGGTGATGGTTCTCGGCGCAGCGCTCAAAGGAAAAGAGCCTTCGGACACGCTTGCGCGGCGACTTGACACAGCGATGGAATATGCGCGCGAAAACCCGGACGCGATCATCCTTGTGAGCGGCGGACAGGGTGCGCAGGAGGAAATCCCTGAATCTCACGCGATGCGCGAATACCTGATCGGTCACGGCATCGACGAAAGCCGTATTGTGATCGAGGATCAGTCGACGAGTACCCGCGAAAATTTTACCAATTCAAAGAAGATTCTAGACGAAATGTTCGGCGAAAATAATTATACCACCGTTTTTGTGACCAACGATTATCATATCCTGCGCGCGGGCATCACCGCACGTGCCGCGGGCATGAGCAACGTGCATGGCATGGCATGGCGCACGCTTATTTATACCGCGCCGCCCTCTTATATGCGCGAATCGTTGGCGCTGCTGTCCACGTATGTGTTTGGCGTTGTGTTTGATTGAATTGACAAAACCCACCGCATCTATTACCATAAATATGTTGTTATGATTTTGAGGATGGGGTAATAGGCTTATGTTGCGTGTGCCGCAGTTGGCGCGTGCGCGGAAGGGCTGAGCAAGAGCGGTATGCAGACATTGGATCAATTAAAGCCCGGGGAATCCGGGACGATACTGGCAGTGGGCGGACAGGGTGCGCTGCGAAGACGGCTCCTTGAGATGGGGCTTACGCCCGGAACCCGTGTAATGGTGCAGAAAATGGCGCCATCCGGCGATCCGATCGAACTCCATATCCGTGGATACCAGCTCACGCTGCGCAAGGAAGACGCTGCGCAAATCACGCTTCATTCTACCCACGACCAGCCGCACCACCATCACCACCACATTATCACCCGCAGATTCGGAGGCCGCTCATGAGTATATTGATCGCGCTTGCGGGAAATCAGAATTGCGGAAAAACAACTCTTTTTAACCAATTGACAGGCTCGAACCAGCATGTCGGGAATTTCCCCGGCGTTACCGTAGAACATAAAGAAGGCAAAGTGAAGGGCGAAAAGGACATGTCTGTTGTGGATTTGCCCGGTATTTATTCGCTTTCCCCATATACGCCCGAGGAGATCGTTTCGCGGGACTTTATCATCAAACAAAATCCGGACGCGATCTTAAATATCGTAGACGCGACCAATTTGCAACGCAACCTATATCTGACGCTGCAGCTTTTGGAGCTTAACAAACCAATGGTCATTGCGCTCAATATGATGGACGAGGTGCGCGCAAACGATATCACGATCGATATCAAGAAATTAAGCGAGGAGCTCGGCGTTTCTGTCGTGCCTATTTCCGCGTCCAAAAATCAGGGTGTGGAAGAGCTCGTGGAAGAGCTGCGCCGCGTGGTCAAAAATAAAGAGTTGCCCCGCCGCACGGATTTTTGCGAGGGCGAGGTACACAAGGCGCTGCACGCTGCTAAGCATCTGATCGAGGATCATGCCGCGGCAGCCGGATATCCCGCGCGTTTTGCCGCCTCAAAGCTCATCGAGGGCGACGAACCTTTGGAGCGCGCTCTCGAGCTTGACGAATCGGACAAGGATATTTTGCAGCACATCATCGACCAGATGGAGGAAGGCACAGGAACCGACCGCGAGGCCGCGCTCGCCGATATGCGTTACCGGTTTATCGAGAAGCTGTACGAAGATGTCGTTTCTAAGAAAAGTTCGACGCGGGAGATGCAGCGTTCTGTAAAGATCGACCGCGTGCTAACGCACAAAATCTGGGCCATCCCCATTTTTATCGGGATCATGGCATTTATCTTTTACCTGACATTCGGCCCCATCGGCGGATTTTTGTCGGGCGCGTTCGAGGAAGGTATCGCCTTTGTGACGGATGTGACCAACAATGCGCTTGTTGGCGCGGGTGTTTCTGAATGGATGCGCTCGTTTGTCATTGACGGCGCGTTTACAGGCGTAGGTACCGTGCTTTCGTTCTTGCCTATCATTCTAATCTTGTTTTTTTTCCTGTCTATCCTCGAGGATTCAGGATATATGGCTCGCGTCGCCTTTGTGATGGACAGTTCGCTGCGCAAGATCGGGCTTTCGGGGCGGTCTTTCGTGCCAATGCTCCTTGGCTTGGGGTGCAGCGTTCCGGCAATCATGTCCACACGTACTCTCGCAAGCGAGCGGGACAGGACGCTTACCATCCTGATCACGCCGAT
>NZ_JAYFPU010000119.1:0-18612 GCF_034927525.1 Christensenella sp. | reverse complement strand
GCACCCGCTCCGCGGCGTTTTGCTCGAACAACGCTTTTGCCACCAGCATGATGCCCTGCCTCGACGTTCTTTCGCTCAACCCGATCGCAACTGTTTTATTGCCGATGGGCATCACGTCGCCACCCTCTATGGTCGCTCTGCCCCAGTTCTCTTCGGGGTCGCCCCACCAAGTATTGACGCCTACGTTTTGAAAGGCAGGGTGAAAGGCATAAACAGCTTTCATAAGCATGGTTTCGCCTTTGCGCGCGTCCCAATAAAGCGGATTTAGCAACACGCCGTCATAGACCCAGCAGGTTGTATCGCGTGTGTAAAGCGTATTTGGGAGTGGAGGCAGCAGGTATTCGTTTTCTCCGGGCGTTTCGCGTACCAAACCGATCCCTTCGCATTGAAAATTCTTCGGCAGCTCGGACGCAGCCAGCCCGCCAAGCAACGTAACCGCTAATTCCTGATCGGAAAGAGATTCCAAATAAGCCCGCGTGCCTTCTGCAATCCCTATTCCAACATTTTTGGGATTGACCACGTGATCTAACAACCATTCCCGCGCACCGGGGACAGCCATCGTTTCTTCCAACAGCTTATGGAGCTCAAGGACTTCTATACCCCTGTCTTCCATGATCTGCACAAATTCTGCGTGATCCCGCTGTGCTTGCTCTACCCACGGGATCTCATCAAACAGAAGAAGATCGCAGTTTGATGGGGTCAAACGCTTCATGGCCAGATCAGGGCTGCAAACGAGAACGCGCCGGAGCTTTCCGATCTCTGAATGTACTCCAAATTGTTTTGTTTGTTTTGTATCCATAAAAACACCTTTCCATACTTCTATGAGCGTAGCTTTTACTTTAAATTATATGACAATCATTCCTGTTGCCAAACCGATGATCGCAATGATGAGCCCTAAGCAAATCGCAGCAAACACAATTTTTTCTGCTTTGGTAAAAACGGTTCTGTTTTGTGTCTTCCGCGCCCTGTAAAACAAAATCGTCGCGGGTGCAAGAACCAGACAGCACAACGGAAGATATTGCACACCTGCGACCCATATCAAGAATAGCGTGTATATGGTGGCGATCAAGGCAAAGACAAGCTCTTTTTTTCGCGTGCCGCCAGACACATCCAAATAACCGTCTTTTTTCAATGTGATCTTTAACGCATATGCGGCGGTTAGGAAAAGCGGCAGCAGAGAAAGCGCACTGGTAAGCTCCAATGCTAGGTCTAAGGCGTTTTCTGAAAAATAAGTGATGATCAGTATCACCTGCGTGAGCAGCGCCGACATAAGCAAGGCGTTCTGCGGAACTTCTTTTTTGTTGACCTTTTTTAAAAACGGCGGGGTGTCGTCGCTCTTTGCGGCAGCAAACAAAACTTCCGCCGACATCAAAGTCCACGCAAGGTATGCGCCCAGCACCGAAATGATCAGCCCGGCGCTGATGAACACGCCGCCGCCCGAGCCTAAAACAGCTTCAAAAACACCCGCCATAGAGGGCTGGCGCATTGCCGCGATCGTCTCCTGAGGCAGCAGGCCAAAAGGAAGGATCGCGACGAGCATGAATAAGCAGAGGGCGGAAAGGAAGCCTAGTACCGTCGCGCTTCCTACGATCTTGCGGTTTTTTGCGTATCTGGAATAGACGCTCGCGCCTTCGATCCCAAGGAAAACAAAAACGGTAATCAGCATGGTTTTGCTTACCTGTTCAAACAATGTGAGCGAATATCCGCTGTAATTTCCGCTTAAATTGCTTTGAAACGTTTCGACATCAAAATAAAATATTGCGACAAGGATGAATACGATGATTGGGACGATTTTTGCGATGGTAACAATGGTGTTGATGAGGGTTGCCTGTTGTACGCCGTGCATGATCAGCAGAAAGAACAGCCATATGATAACAGAGGATACAAGGATTGCCGGCAGGGTGTCGCCGTCTCCAAAAATCGGAAATACCGAGCCCAGCGTTGATTTGATCAGTACGAGATAGGTAACGTTTCCCGCGCAGGCGCTTGCCCAAAAGCCAATTGCCGACGTAAAGCCTACATAATCACCAAATCCAGCACGGGCATAAGAAAATACGCCTGCATCTAGCTTTGGCTTTCTGACTGCTAACGCCTGAAATACAAAGGCGAGCATAAGCATGCCGGCGCCTGCAATCAGCCAGGCGATCAGTGAACCGTAAACGCCGGTTGCGTTTGAGAACCGGGCCGGAAGCATGAATACGCCCGCGCCAACCATTGAGCCTATCACCATTGCCGTTAAGGCCGGAAGACCCAACTTCCCACTTTTTACTTTTTCACTCATATTCGTTCCTTTCCATTATATAATTTTATGTAATATACCCAGATAAGAACGAAGTTAACACGAAAATTGTGCGGTAAGTGAACATAACACGGGCAACTTTGTTTACAAAAGATGCGTAACGTGGTATACTAACGCAGTATTACAAAGTAGATTGAAGAAAAGACTTTGCTTTGAGATAGCAAAGTCTTCTTTTTTTGCAAAAGAGAAAGAGGTAGCTATTTGAGTTTTTCAGAACAATTATCAAAAGAAATGAACAGGACGCTGCATAAGATCGGCTATAGAAAGCCGACACCCATACAGGAGCAGACGCTGGCGCCGCTGTTAGAGAAAAAAGACCTGATCGGTCTGGCGCAGACAGGAACGGGAAAGACTGCGGCGTTTATGATTCCGATCCTGGAGAAAATTTTTCCGCCAAACAGGAAGGTACAGGCGCTGATCTTGTGCCCGACGCGCGAGCTTGCGATGCAGACGGCAAAGGTCGCGGCAGAGCTCTCGGCGCATATGCATGGCGTACGTACGGTGAGCGTATATGGCGGGCAGTCTGTCGGCATACAGCTAAAAGCACTGCGTGCGGGTGCACAGATCGTTGTGGGAACGCCGGGACGGTTAAAAGATCTGATCAACAGGAATGCGCTGAAGCTGAAAAATGTGCGTACAGTCGTGATGGATGAAGCGGACGAAATGCTGGACTTCGGATTCCGTGACGATATGAAAGAAATTCTGTCGTCTGTTCCCGAAAACCGGCAGACAATGCTTTTTTCCGCAACGATGAACAAGGAAGTGACGGCGATCGCCAAGCAGTTCCAGACGAACCCTGTCCGTGTGGAGGTGGGGGAACAAAACCGCCCTGTTGAGACAGTAAAGCAGGCCTATATGCAGACAAAGCGTAAATCGAACGCAGTGTGCGGATTGATCAAAACTTGCGAACCCAGATTGTCGCTTGTGTTTTGTAATACCAAGCGCAAGGTGAAAGAGCTGCAAAAGGAGCTGCATGGACGCGGACTCGCTTCTGCGTGCCTGCATGGCGATATGCGGCAAAGGGAACGCGATACGATCATGAATACCTTCCGTAAGGGAAAAACAAAGGTGCTCATTGCGACGGATGTGGCGGCGCGCGGCATCGATATCGACAAGATAGACCTTGTGATCAATTATGACGTGCCGGATAAGCCGGACTATTATGTGCACCGGATCGGACGTACGGGCCGCGCGGGCAAAGACGGAAGGGCGTATACGCTTATCACGCCTCGCGAGCACGGCAAGATCAAGGACCTGGAGCGCAAGCTGCACATCAAGCTCAAACAGGAAAAAAGGGAAGAAGACTCTCAGTCCGTGTCATAAAAAATGGAAATCAAAAAAGGCGGTATGGATACCGTCTTTTTTAATGGGAAAAATCACTCCTTAACCCTGGAAATGAAATTGAAATATATTAAATTTCATATAATCGTTTAAAAATCACTTGATTTATTGAAAAATAATCGTATAATGAAATTTGTAATATTAAATATTTCATTTATGATGGACGCGAGGTGGTTTTTATGTTTCATGCAGGCGATACCGGATTTTTGCTGATCTGTACGGCACTGGTCTTTTTGATGACGCCCGCTCTTTCGTTTTTTTATGGAGGGCTTGCGCGCAGAAAGAACGTACTGAACACGATGATGTCGTCTTTATTCATTACAGGCATCGCTACGGCTTTGTGGATCGCGGTGGGTTATTCCCTTTCCTTCAGCGGCGATACCGGCGGGGTGATCGGCAATCTGGATGCGGCGGGTCTTGCCGGACTGGAGGGAGAGAGCCCTTATGCCCCTGGGGTTCCCCAGTATGCGTTTGTGGCATTTCAGATGATGTTTGCCATTATTACGCCTGCGCTTATTACAGGAGCGGTCGCGGAGCGTATGAAATTTAAAGCCCTGTTCTTGTTCGTAATCCTGTGGTCTGTTATCGTTTACTATCCGTTGGCGCACATGGTATGGGGCGACGGTGGATTTTTGAGGGAGATCGGATCGGTCGATTTTGCAGGGGGCAATGTGGTGCATATCAGCTCGGGGATCAGCGGACTGCTGCTGGTGCTGTTTTTGGGGAAACGCCGCGGGTATCCTGCCATCGATTCGCGCCCTCATAATATACCGTTTGTGCTTCTGGGTGCGGCGCTTTTGTGGTTTGGATGGTTTGGATTTAATGCGGGCAGCGCGTTAGGGGCAAACGAGCTTGCTGCGCACGCGCTGATGACGACATTTGTTTCTGCTGCATGTGCGTTGCTTTCGTGGATGGTGCTTGATGTGGCGCGAACGGGCAAGCCGACTGCGGTCGGGGCGGCAACAGGCATGGTGGCCGGATTGGTCGCGATCACGCCCGGCGCCGGATTTGTCCCTGTATGGGCGGCGATGATCATTGGCGCGGCGGTCAGCCCGATCTGTTATTTTGCGATCGCGTTTGTGAAAAGAAAGCTGAAATATGACGACGCGCTGGATGCGTTTGGCTGCCACGGGATCGGCGGCATTTGGGGCGGTATTGCCACGGGGCTATTTGCTGTAAAGGAAATAAACCCTGCCGCCCGCTGGAACGGACTGGTCTTTGGGGAAACAGGCCTGTTCTCTGCGCAGGTACTGAGCATATTGGTCACGATAGTCGTCGCTGTTGCGGGAACGCTGGTCTGTGTGGGGATCGTGAGGATATTTACGAAGCTGCGCGTTACGGAGCGGGATGAGAAGGTCGGGCTGGATATGGCGGAGCATGGGGAATCGGCATACCCGTCCTTTAACGGTATGGATTGACGGATAAGAGGAAAGGTGGTTTTGGATATGAAAAAAATAGAAGCAATCGTTCGCCCGGAAAAATATGAGGATGTGAAGGATGCGCTCAATGCCATCGATATACACGGGATCACCGTTTATGAGGTGATGGGCTGCGGCGCACAAAAAGGATGGACGGAGGTGGTGCGCGGGAATACGGTCGACATCAACCTCCTGCCAAAGATCAAATTTGAAATCGTAGTAACGACGGATGAATGCGCACAAAAAACGATCGACGCGATCGTGAGGGCCGCCGGGACACAAGCGCCGGGCGACGGAAAGATATTTATTTACGACCTAAGCGATGTCGTCCGCATCCGCACGGGGGAACGCGGTGACGACGCGATTTGAAGGGCTACCTGTCAGTTGTAGGTCGCGGACTCCACGATATCACGCAAAATTTGCTGTGTCGCAGGTTCGGGCTCTTTATCGTAGCTTTGTGTTTCGAAAAGCATCATTACCCCGTTTTTCACCGTATAATATTGATCGATGTGCAGGTCGTCCCTTGTAAAGCGCATGTGGACATAGTTGATGTAGCCCAGCCTGGCGATCCCGTAGTCGGACATCACGAGATCTTCGCCCGGCGTTGCCATCATGTTTTCCATATCTTTTTGCAGGAAGTCCCACAGCGCCTGATCGCCTGCGGTGGTAAAATCCTGTATCGCTTGTGTATCGGCGTTTTTTTGCGATGCAAAGATGAATAACGCGCCGCTTTCCGAATCGAAGGCCTCGTAGGCTTCATCTTCCCAGCCATGTGCCGTATCGCCTTTGACCGGTGAAACGCTGAAGCTGTCCGGCAGTGCGAAGGTCGCCGGGACTGTGTTTATCGTATATTCTGTTGCGGACTCGCTTGCGCGATAGGCATATCCGCCGTCAACTTCCGAAAGCGCGTCGTCATAGCCGTCACTGTAGCCATAATCGTAGCCATCGCTATACCCGTCGTCATAGCCGCTGTCGTAATCGTCGTAGCTGTAGTCGCTGTCATAATAGGGATCGTCATAACTGTCATAAGACGAGTCATAATAATTGGAATGAGAGCGCGATTGTTCTATGGCCTGCTGCATGCCGGACAGGGCAAAAAACGGCATTGCGCAGGAACAAAATATAATAGGAGCCACAAGCAGGCAAAGAATCAAAATCAGTTTTTTCATGTTTTTTCCTCCGTGTATGATAGGTACATCATACGTGAAAGAGGAAAAAATTTCAACAACAAAAGGGCATTCTTAAGGGAATTGTAAGAGGTAACAAAATAAATTTACGTAAATAATCCAAGAAACCTGTTTTTTACGGAAAAACAGGTTGTTTTCATTGACTGCGGTATAAGAGGTTGTTACAATTTACGCAAATCAAATTTGGGAGAACGGTATAGGTGACAATCAAACAAATAGCGGAACTGGCAGGCGTATCTATCGCGACCGTATCACATGTTGTAAACAAAACGCGTTATGTAAG
This sequence comes from Christensenella sp., assembly GCF_034927525.1. Classification (NCBI taxonomy): domain Bacteria; kingdom Bacillati; phylum Bacillota; class Clostridia; order Christensenellales; family Christensenellaceae; genus Christensenella; species Christensenella sp. The sequence continues at coordinate 12,084 of NZ_JAYFPU010000119.1, read as the reverse complement.
CCCGGATTTGGTGCGGCGCGTGGAGCGCGTGATCCATGAGACGGGGTATGTGGAAAAAATAAAGACCAAAGGGAAAAACAAAAATTTTCGCATCGGCAGAAAATCTGAGGTCGCTTTTGTCGTTCCCAATATCAACAGTGTCGTTTATGCACGGCTGAATATGGCGCTGGCTGAATATTTGCGCGAGGAGGGGTATGTCCTTTCGGCCTATATCACAAAAGACGATCCCGTGTGGGAAAAGCATGTTCTAAACTGCCTGATGGCGGATAAATGTACGGCGGGAATTTTTTTGACGCCAAGCAGTGAGAAAGCAAAAATCTATGAGAAGCTGCTGAAAACAGGGACCCCACTGCTTTGCCTTGAGCGCACGGTGGCAGGGATCGGAGCGGACAGCATCCTTGCGGAAAATGCCGAAGGGACTTACCGTGGGACAAGGCACCTGATCCGGAGCGGGCACGAGAAGATCGGGCTTTTATTAGAGCCGCATGGGCTTTCGACAAGCAGGGAGCGGCTTGCGGGGTACCAGCGGGCGCTGCGCGAATATGACATTGCCTATGACAAATCAATGGTCAGGAATATTGACCTGTATGCGCAGGAGCGGAGCAATATTTTTCAGGGGCAGAAATGGGAAAATATTCCTTCGGCGCTTTTAGCCGGTGGCAACACGCTTACATTGAAATTGTTGCAGGACCTGGACGAGATCGGCATGGAGTGCCCCAAGGATATTTCTGTCGTGGGGTTTGGCGACGACGAATGGAGCAGTGTTACCAATCCGGCGCTTACCACGCTGACGCAGGACACGCGAGAGATGGCGAGGTGCGCCGTAAGGGCGATGCTTGATAAGATGGAAGGACGGGCGGTAGAGGAGCCTGTCAAACGGATACCGGTCAATATTACGGTACGCAAATCGACGCGCGTCATAAACCGCGGGCCGTTTGGCGAGATCGCCGTTCCGACAGAGGAAATTATGCTCAGTGAGGTAGAGGCAGCGCACATCGAGGCGGGCAACTACAAGGTCGCGATCTCGTTTCATTATACCGGTACGGAATGGACGCGCCTGCACGAGCTTGCGATACGCGATACGCTTGGAAAGTATGGCGTACAGGTGATCTCTGTTATGGACGCTAATTTTGATCCGGCGCTGCAGGTCACGCAGTTAGAAGCCATTCGTATGCAGCGGCCGGACGCGATCATTGGCGTGCCCGCCGACGAAAATATTACGGCGGGAAAATTTAAGGATCTTTCGAAAACGACAAAGCTTGTTTTGATCGGTAATGTGCCGCAGGGGCTGCGCGCGGACGATTATTATAGCTGTGTTTCCGTCAATGAACGGGAAAATGGGCAAAATGCCGGAAAGATACTGGGAGAATATTTGAAAGGCAAGGGAAATGTGAAGGTCGGTATGTTAAACCACGGGCTGCCCTTCCATATGACCAAGCAGCGCGACACGGCAGCGGAGCAGGTACTGGTTGAAAATTATCCGGACATCGAGATCGTTGACCAGCGCAGTTTTTATAAAATACCCAACGCATACAGCGCGTGTAAGGACATGATGGAGGCGCACCCGCAGATACAGGGGCTTTATGTTTCATGGGAACGGCCGGCGTTAGAAGCGATACGCGCCTTAAAGGACATCGGCAGGGCGGATGTTTCTGTTGTGACGGTAGACCTCGATAAGCAGATCGCCGAATATATGCAAAAAGGCGAGATCGTGCGCGGCGTATCGGCGCAGCGGCCTTACGAGCAGGGAGAGGCGGCGGCGCTTGCGGTAATACACGCGCTGCTCGGAAAAAAACAATACAAATTTATCGGCGTTCAGCCGATTGTTGTACTGCCCAAAGAACTGGTACGGGCATGGAGGGATATCCTGCGCATGCCTGCTCCGGATTTTTTGAAAAAGTAACACAAAATTTACGTAAAATAACACCAAAAAAACACCAAAATAATCAATAATTTGATTTGAGCCGTTTTTGCTTGACCCTATTTGGGATAGATGTTAAAGTTTGCGTAAATTAAGGGAACGGCGTGCATTCGCACAAAAACCGGTATCCCAAAACCAGTATGATACTCTCTTGATTCTTGGATTGTTCCACGATTTTACTTAATAAAATATTACTCAAAAAATTTGTGTACACATTTATAACAGAAAAAACGAGGAGGGCCAGAATGAAAGTAACTTATTCAACAAATGCATGGTCGCCGGTGATGGCGCATTGTGCGGCAGCCAACAACGTGAACGGGGCATATTATATGTGTCCGGGCAGCGATGAGGAAGCGATCGCAGGCATCGCGGCGGCGGGATATGATTCCATCGAGATGTTTGACGGAAACCTGCTTGCGTATGAGGGGCGCGAGGACGCGCTAAGGGAATTGCTCGGCAAATATGGCGTGGAGCTTCGCGCGGTATATGCGGCGTGTAATTTCATTTACGACGAGATATTGCCCGAGGAAATGTACCGCCTGAAAAAAGCTGCGCAATTTGCGAGCCGCTTCGGCGCAACGCAAATCGCACTGGGTGGCGGCGCGACACGCTACGACGGCATTAAGGAAAGCGATTATGCGAAGCTGGCGGAAGGCCTTGACCGGGCGTGCGAAGTCGCGGACAGCCTTAACATGACGGCGAGCTTCCATCCGCATATGGGTTCGTTGGTCGAATCTCCCGAGCAGCTTGACAAGGTGATGGCAAAAACACGCATCAAGCTTTGTCCCGATTGCGGACATGTAAAGCTTGGGGGCGGCGATCCGCTGACTGTCACCAAAAAGTATGCCGACAGGATATTATATTTCCATTTGAAGGATGTGACCAAGGACGGAATGTTCTGCCCGCTTGGCGAGGGAACGATCGACTTTGTACCGATCATTGAAACCTTGAAATCGCGCGGCGGTGAAGTTTTGTGGGCTGTTGAGTGTGACGGCTGGAGCGGCGACGCGAGCGAAGGCGCGAAGATCACCGCGGAATATTTGAAGAACCTTTTGTAATAACGATTCAATATAAAAATATCTTAGGAGGAAAAGAAAATGAAAAAAGTATTGGCAATTGTTCTTTGTGTTTTGATGTCGGTCGCGGTGCTTGCAGGCTGCACAGCAGCTGCGCCTGCAGCGTCGGAGAGCACGTCCGCGGCGGCATCTGAGAGTGCGTCTCCAGCGGCATCTGAGAGTGCGGCTGCATCGGAGAGCGCATCTGCGCCGGCAGAATCGCAGAGTGCTGCGGCGGACGGTGAAGTGATGAGTAAGGGGCCACATGGCGAAACAGCGGCTCCGGCAACGGGTCTTACGCTGACGGACGAGGAGCTTGCAAAAATCAAGGAAGGCAACTATAAGGTGGCGATTTCCTTCCATTATGCAGGCAACGACTGGTCTACGGCACAACAGGCGGGTCTTAGAGACCAGTTTGAAAAAATGGGAATTGAAGTGCTGTCTGTAACGGACGCGAACTTTAAGCCGGAACAACAGATTTCGGACATTGAAAATGCGCTGTCCTTAAAACCGGATGCGATCGTGGCGATCCCGGTCGACGTAGTATCTTCAGCGTCCGCATTCAAAAAAGCGGCGGCAGAAGGCGTGGAGCTTGTATTTATGGACAACTGCCCGGACGGAATGGAAGCGGGCGTGGACTATACATCCGTCGTTTCGGCAGATAACTATGGCAACGGCGTAAAATCTGCAGAGATCATGGGCGAAGCGCTGGGCGGCAAAGGCAAGATTGCAATGGTTTACCATGACGCGAATTTTTTTGTGACAAACCAAAGGGACGAGGCGTTTGAAAAGACGATCACAGAAAAATATCCGGACATTGAGATTGTCGAAAAAGCGGGATTTGACGATGAGAACAAAGGCGCGGAGATCGCGGACGCGCTGCTTACCAAGCACCCTGACCTAAATGGCATCTATGCGTGCTGGGATATCCCGGCGGAAGGCGTTGTATCTGCCGCTCGGGCAGCGGGAAGAAACGATCTTGTCGTCACGACGATCGACCTTGGAAACAACGTTGCAAAAATGATTGCGGGCAACGATATTGTCGCGGGTCTGGGTGCGCAGCTGCCTTATGATCAGGGCGTTGCGGAAGCGATCCTCGTTGGATATGCGCTTCTTGAAAAAGAGGCTCCGCCGTATGTTGCGGTTCCGGCGCTCAAGGTTACGCATGACAATATTCTGGACGCATATAAGACGGTATACCACACGGATGCACCGCAGGAAATCCAGGATGCGCTCAATAGCGGCAAATAATCAGGAAACAACAACAACAGGTCCCCATCAATAAAATATCAGTTTTAGTGGGAGCAAAGGAGATACGATAAGATGAAAACATATAAGGTTGGTTTGATTGGCGCCGGATTTATGGCAAAGGCGCATTCCATCGCTTATGCGGGCATGCCCATGTTCTTTTGGCCTGCGCCCGGCATGACGGTAAAGAAAACGATCGCGGATTTGACACAGGAGCGCGCGGACGACGCGGCGGCTTCCTTCGGATTTGAAAAGGGAACGGCAAACTGGAAAGATATTATCGACGATCCGGAGATTGATATCGTTGATATCTGTACGCCCAACGATGTGCACGCAGAGATCGCGATCGCGGCGGCGGAGGCGGGAAAGCATATTCTATGCGAAAAGCCGATCTCCAGAACGGTAGAAGAAGCAAAAGCAATGTACCACGCGGTGAAAAAAGCGGGCGTGGTCAATATGCTGGCCTTCAATTACAGGAGAACGCCGGCGGTACAGCTTGCAAAAAAATATATTGAGGAAGGCGCGCTGGGGGATATCCTTGATTTCCGTGCGACATATCTGCAGGATTGGTCGGCCGACCCAGATTCGCCGCTTTCGTGGAGATTCCAGAAAAAAGTATGCGGCAGCGGCGCGCTGGGGGATATTGCAACGCATGTGGTCGATATGTTGCGCTTTTTGGTGGGAGACTTTGAGGAAGTCAATGCACGTACGGCAACGTACATTGGTGAGCGTCCAGTGCAGACGGGCGCTGTCGACAGCCTTGGGAATGTGAAGGGTGGCAGCAATGTGCCGAAGGAAAAAGTGGACGTGGACGATCAGTGCTTCTTTATGATCAAAGCGGAAAACGGTGTTTTCGGAACAATCGAAGCGACACGCAACGCGTGGGGCAGGAACAACTACATTACCTTTGAGATACACGGCACAAAAGGCTCGGTCGCGTTCAACTATGAAAGACGGGATGAGCTGCAGGTTTGTTTTGCGGACGACCCCGGCGACCGCCGCGGCTTCCGTACGGTATATACAGGCCCTGCACACCCGTACGGCGAAGGATTGTGGCCCATTCCTGCGCTCGGTATTGGATATACGGAAACAAAGATCGTAGAGATGTATGATTTCATCAAGGCGATCGCGGAGAACAAACAGGCAGACCCGAGCTTTGAAGATGGGTACAAAATCGAGCTGATCTCTGACGCGGTACTCCGCTCCGCACAAACGGAACAGTGGGAAAAAGTGGGAGACATAGAAGAATAAAAATGGTACCGTCCCCTCCGCATGAGCCGGAGGGGACGGGTTTGCTTTTGCGGGGTGAAAAATGAACGAATATATATTGCAAATGAAACATGTGGATAAATCGTTCAATGGCGTAAAGGTTTTGGATGACGTGCAATTTGACCTCAAAAGAGGCCATGTTCACGCTTTGGTCGGCGGCAACGGAGCCGGAAAATCCACGCTGATGAAAATCCTGACGGGGATCTATACGAAGGATGCCGGAACGGTGACGGTGGACGATCGGGAAGTCCACCTTTTGAACTATGCCGATGCGAACAAGGTGGGCATCCGCATGATTTTTCAGGAGTTGAGTGTTATTCCCAGCCTGACTGTAACGGAAAACATTTATTTGAACGAAGAAGAGAAGAAGGGGCTTTTTTTGGATGACAAACGCATGCAGCAGGACGCGAAAGCGCTTCTTGACCAGTTTGGCATCGATATTTCGCCCAAGGCAAGGGTGTCTGATCTGAGTGTCGGATTTTGCCAGCTGGTAGAGATCGCCAAGGCGCTCTCTAAGGAAGCGAAAATACTTATTATGGACGAGCCCACCGCCTCGCTTTCAGACAGCGAGGTCAAGCTGTTGTTCAATATTGTGCATATCCTTAAAGAAAAAGGCGTGTCTATCGTCTATATTTCGCACAGGATGAACGAGATATTGGAGATCGCGGACGAAGTGACCGTATTGCGCGACGGGAAGTATGTGACGACGCGCGAGGCCGGGGACTTGAATGTGGAATCCATCATCGGTTATATGCTGGGCGAAAAGCGCGGGCATGCCTTCGAATATCATGAGCGCGCCAATATGGGCGAGAGGGAATGTATGCTTAAGGTGGAAGACTTAAGCGTGGACAACCTTGTTGACCATGCGTCTTTTGAAGTGAAGGCAGGCGAGGTCGTCGGACTTGCGGGATTGATGGGAAGTGGCAGGACAGAGATACTGGAAGCGCTTTTCGGCATCCGAAAGATACAGAACGGCAGCATAACCGTGGACGGTAAAAAGGTCAAGATCAAATGCGTGCAGGACGCGATAGACGCAGGGTTTGCGCTTGTGCCGGAGGACAGGCGGCGGCAGGGACTGATCCTTGAGCACAGCATCAAAGACAATATCCAGCTACCTATTTTCAAACAGACAAAAAAAGGCCCGTTTATTGATACATCCAAAGTCAACGCTTATACGTCGCAAAACATTGAAGAACTGGATATCAAAACGGACGGCATCAATAAAATCGCAAGCCTTTTGTCGGGCGGGAACCAGCAGAAGATCGTTATCGCAAAATGGCTCAATATAAACCCGAAGGTTTTGCTGCTGGATGAACCGACGGCGGGCATCGATATTGGCGCGAAGGGAGAGATCATCAAGATCGTCGTTGATTATGCGGACAAAGGAAACAGCGTTATTGTGGTATCTTCTGAAATTGCGGAATTGATGGCAATGTGCGATAGGATCATTGTGCTGTTTGACGGCAAGGTTGTCGGGGAGCTCAATAGGGAGGATATCAAAGAGGAGGAGGTAATCCAACATGCAATCCAAGGATAAAGCAATGACTAAGCATAAAATAGACTGGAGCAAATACATCGTATATTTTGCATTTGCCGCCATGTTTATCTTTTTTTCGATCTGGCTCAATGACAAAGGATTTGTGTCCGTCAACAATATTTTGAACATAACGCGCCAAACAGCAATGATTTCGATTATGGCGGTCGCCATGACCTTTGTGATCGCTGCGGCGCAGATCGATCTTTCCGTGGGCGCGATCACCGCGCTTTCATCACTGACGTGCGCGCTTATGCTGCAATCGACAAACAATGTTTTTTTAGCTCTTATAGTACCAATCGCGCTCGGCATCGGCATTGGCGCGGCAAGCGGCTGGCTGGTGACGAAATTCAGGATACCTGCATTTCTTGTGACGCTTGGTATGATGAACATCGTACGCGGCAGCGCGATGTGGATCACGGATACGGCGGCGGTACCCATCACGAACCAAGAGTTTTGCTTTGCGTTCGGCATGGGGGAGATCGGCGGATTTCCGGTATTGCTTTTGTGGACGATCGTTTTTGTTGTGTTTGGGGCGTTGCTCCTCAATAAGACTTCGTTTGGCAAGAAGGTGCTGGCGACAGGCGGCAACGAGGTAGCGGCAAGGTTCACAGGAATCAAGGTCAACAAGATCAAGCTGCTTACTTTTGTGATGAGCGGCGCTTTCGCCGCCTTTGCGGGCATTTTGTATTCCGGAAGGATGCAGGCGGGGCGTTATACGTTTGGCGACGGAGACGAGATGTCCGTCATTGCTGCCGTTATTTTAGGCGGTACAAGCATGGCAGGCGGTACTGGATCGGTCATCGGCGCGTTCGTTGGATCGATGCTGATGGGCATGATCAACAACGGATTGATCCTTGCGGGGCTGAGCGTCAGCCAGCAAACGATCATCCGCGGCGTTATTATCATTCTTGCGGTTGCGCTTTCCAATATTTCAAGAAAGAAAAAAGACTGATCTTACTCCTTCATAATAAATTGCACAACAAAAAACGGCGGGATATTTCCCGCCGTTTGCTGTTTGAATGAATGGTTAAAGCACGTTGACGTTCGCCATGAAAATGTGCTTGTCCGGAACGGGCGACGGCGTGAAATCGAAGGCCGCCTCTTTGCCCTGATGCAGGAGAGACAGCCACAGGCAGCAAAGTGCAATACCGATATCGACCTGATTCATCTTATCGATGAGCAGGGACTTTTTGCGGCTGACGATGATACGGTCGGCACTGCCGGAAAAATACCACGGCTGCTTGTTGAGCGCCGAGGGCGCGAGCCGGACGGCTTCCAGTACGTGATACAAATCGGAAACGGGCGAAATGGTATTCAGAGATTCCCGCTTGAATTCCGCAACGTTTGCACGGTGCATTTCCTGTGCGGGCGTGCCGATGCACAGGGTGATCACAAATACCATATCCTGCGGCATTTGTACGCTTCCCTTTGCAGGCTTACTGCCGCCGCGCCAGCATGCGCCGATGTTGTTTGCGGAAAGGTACAGGTCGATCTGCTCCATCAAAAATCCGGCGTTCATGCGCCATCCGTCTTTTTTTTCAGAGTAGATGCACAGGCTTTGCGGCGCGTTTGTTTTGACAATGCTTTGCGGCAGCAGCTTGACCTCGGTCTTGATGCCCGGGATAAGCGGCTTTAGCTCTGCGATAAAGCCTTTGAGCGCGTCTAAGACCTCCTGCGTGAGCGGTGTACTGTCATATTTGCGCACGGACTTTCTATGAAAAATAGCCTGGTATAGCACTTCGTGATCCATGGTTATTTCCTCCTGAGTATTATTGGATGCTTAAAATCGTGCGGCGTACGTTGCCCTTTAGGATGTCGGACAGTTTATGCCGCGCATGCGCGATGATAACGGTCGTACCGCGCTTTAGCGGTTCCTTTGCATATTGCAGCTTGGCCTTCGCGCCGTTTGCGCCCTGACGGGACGCGCCGTTGCAGTATTCCATCATCTCGTCTATTTTTGCTTCCACTTCTTCGTAAGTGGAACCGGTCACCTCTTCGATGAGAGTGGACGGATCATTCGCATCTGCATAAATACCGTCTACGCTCGTCAGTAAAACAAGCATTTTGGCATTCACAAGCTGAGCAATGACGGCGGCTGTCTCGTCGTTGTCCACACACTCCACAACATTCGCCGTTTTGCTTTTCAGATCGAGAAGCTCGAGGTGCATATTTTCCGTATCGGACACCGCGTCGTTATAGTTTACGATCGGGATCGCGTTTTGGTTTGCCGCCGAAAACAGAAGGTTGCGTATGTGGTTCACCTTGCGTTCGTCATTGAAATGGCTATGTTCCACCAGTACCTGACGCACAGAATATTTCGGGTTTATGAACTGGCGGTACATCTCCATCAGGATCGGCTGTCCCTGTGCGGAATAGGCCGTTTTGATCGCCGCGAGATTGCCTTTTAGCTCGCGTCCGCCATTGCGCTTCATGTAGTCGATGCGCCCGATCTCGGTCGCGCCCGAAGAAACGAGGATATAGCCCGGCTTGAGGCCGGAAGCCAGCCGCGAGAAAATATTATAATCGATATCGTTGTCCTCTTTACGGATCAGAGCCATCGAACCGATCTTTACGACTACGTCGAAAGTGATGAGCTCCTCGTCGTCCGAATTTACCGGAAAGTTGGAGAAGCTGCCGTGTAATTTTACTTTTTGTTCTGCCATATGATACCCTTCTTTACATGATTCCAATTCACTTTAAATATACATCATTTTATGGGGAAGCACAAGTCTGCAGCGGAAAAGGGCATCTATCACAAAGCTAAATTTGTTAAATAATTCTCAATCTATGAAATAAATTTCAAGGATCGAAGAAGTGTTCAAAAATTGTAACGAAATAAATTTCATAATTTGAATTTTGGTGCAAAACGGGTTGACTTTGATTGTCATATGAATTATTTTGGTTACAGACAGCGGGGAAGACAAAATACTATTAACTTTATCGAACGAACATCTGGTACATACCAAAATTCTGAAAAGAAAAAAAGGATGATGTACAGGCGGTTTTTATTACAGCCGTGCCTGCAGGTGTGTTTTGTATACCATTTTTTCAAAAAACAAAGGATATAGTTGTTATCGGAGTGGCATAAAAGCATGAAAACAACACAGGAAAAAATTGAACAAGCAGTACAGCAGGCGGTGTTTGAGCAAATATGGCACGAGACGGGCAGGCGCTATGTGGTGGGAGCGGTATCGAACCGGCATGTGCACCTGAGTGTAGCAGATAAGGAAGCGCTGTTTGGGGCGGGGTACGAGTTGAAGCGGCAGAAGGACCTTAAGCAGCCGGGGCAGTACGCGTGTATGGAAACAGTGACGCTTGTAGGGCCAAAGGGACGGATCGAACGGATACGTGTACTGGGGCCGGAGCGGCCGCAGACACAGGTAGAGGTATCGGTAACGGATACATACAAGCTGGGGATAGGCGCAGAGGTACGGATGTCAGGCGACATTGCGGGTACGCCGGGCGGGGTGCTCCTCGCTGGAGAACGGCGGTTGGAGCTTACGGAGGGTGTGATGGTGTCGGCACGGCATTTGCACCTGTCGGCGGAACAAGCGTCGGCGTACGGGCTAAAGGATCAAGACGTGGTGCGCTTAAGGAGCGGCGGCGCGCGTGCGGTGGTGTTTGAGGAAGTGCTGGTGCGCAGCGGCGCGGGGCACGAGATGGAAGCACACGTGGATATGGACGAGGCAAACGCGGCAGGCATGAGGAACGGCGATATGCTGGAGATCATATAGGTATGGGAAAAGAAGAGGGCGCTGCAATGGAGCAGCTGGTGCGGCGGATCGCGGAGGAAGTACTGCGGCGGATGCACGAGGCACAGCCGCGTGACGAAGACGTGCAGGGGACGCTGGCACTTATGACGACGCACGTGGCATCGCCAAAAAGCGCGCAGGCAGCGCTTGTTAAGAGATATGGAAAAGAGATAAGCGGGGTGACGTTCGGAGAAGCGTACACGGCACCTGGGATGCACAGCGCACGGTATGAAGACATTGGGGCAGACGAGGTGCTGAGCCGTGCGGCGGGCAGCGCGAACATCGTGCTGGTGACGCCGAAGATCATACTTTTGGAGCGGATCGCTGCGGGCAACGACGAAGGGTTTGTAGAGCATGTGGTGACGCGATCGCTGCTGTGGGGCAGGGATGTGAGCGTGCTGCTGGATTTCGAAGCGCCGCGCTTCAAACGAAATACATTTTACGAAAAGCTGTGCGACGTACTGGGCGTGCTGCGGGAGATGGGAATGCACACGCTTGGATACCGTGTGAGCGGGGAAAAAGGGCGTGAGGGACTGAGCCTTGTGACAGAGCGCGAGGTGGTGGAGGCATATACGGCGGGCAGGGAGATCGTGTGCGAGGCAGGCGCGATCGTAACGCCGTCGGCAAAGGATAAGGCAAGGGAACTGGATGTCGCGATCAATTGACAGGAGAAGGAAATGCAGATAGCGCGGGTAAAGGGTACGGTGGTTAGCACGAATAAGTCGGAAAAGCTGGTGGGACTAAAGCTGCTGATCGTGAAGCCGATCGACATGGAAACGTTTGAGGAAAAGGGCAGCCTGATGGTGGCGATCGACGCGGTGGGCGCGGGGGAAGGCGAGGTCGTGATGTGTGTGGGCGGCAGCTCGTCGCGGCAGACGGTGGTGACGGACGGCAGGCCGGTGGATCAGTCGATCGTGGCGATCATCGATACGATCGAAGTAGACGGACAGCGGAAATTTGAGAAGTTCAGAGATTAACGGGAGAGGCTGAAGAAGATGAGTTTGAGCGAAGAACAGATCAGGATGATCGTGGAAGAGACAGTGCGCGGGGTAGGCACGGGAAGCTTTGGAAGCGGGGCATGGCTATGCAATGACGCAAACGAAGCGGTGGCAAACGCAAAGGCGGCGCAAAGGCGGCTGATGAAAATGACGCTGGAGGCGCGCGGACAGCTGGTCGCGGCGATGAGAGAAGCAGCGCTTACACACAAGGTGAAGCTTGCGGAGCTGGCGCACGAGGAAACGGGCTACGGCAGCGTGGCACATAAGATATTGAAAAACGAGCTGGCGGCAATGAAAACGCCGG
>NZ_JAYFPU010000239.1:0-28614 GCF_034927525.1 Christensenella sp. | reverse complement strand
AAAATAAACACGCCCCGTGTCATACGGGTGCGCCTTGTAATGTTCTTCTAGCTCGGCGATTCTGGACATAATGAGCTTGTTGTTAAATACTGGCCTACCGGACATGAGAAACGCTTCATCTGGCGATGCGGGGTACTCCTGATGGAACAGGTCAACATTGCCCGCGCACTTGTTACGGATTGTAGATCGTCGCCATTCCAGCTGATCGTTGGTCAGTCCATAAAGCCGTTTTATGTCATCTTCCTCGGTCGTTAGTCCAAACCCTGTATATGGCATGGAATATTCCGCGTGCTCCCACCACGGGCAGAATATCGGTATAAAGTCGCTCTCGCCGCGGACTGCCTGATCCCACATTTTTTTGTAGTCATCATAGCCGTTGGCTGTGGATTCTATAATAACCATTGTGTTAGGCTCGTCTGGTACGGCTTGTAATAATCCTCCTAGTAGTTCCGCTTTGTTCCCCGCCCAAAACGCATACTCCGAAATATGTAAATTTTGGAATGTATCAGATCGCCCGATCGTGCCGCTCCCCGCCGTCATACACTTGATTGAACTGTTGCCATCAGCATAGGAAAATATAAGCTCTTTTGCATTACGTGCAAGCAATGCAGGGCGAATATCCTCATCAAGACACTCATAATACCGCTTGGACATCCGAAACAGATTGTCAGTCGCAACGGCCTCATGCGCTACAATGCCGCTCGATACATTAGCCGCCGTTGCACCGCTTTTAAATATCATGGCTTCCGTCAGTGTGGAAAATCCAGTCTGCCGAGCCTTAAGCACGATTACGCGTATAGGCTTGCCCTGCTGTGCTTGTTTGCGTATCGCTTCATAATATTTAATCTGCGATGTATTAAGCCTCAGCGGTACGATCTCGCCTTTTTTGTTTTTGATTTTTAGGCATTGCTCTATATACTTTTTTGTATTAATTGCCATAGTGTATATTTATTCCTTGTATGCTTTTGTATGTAAAACCCCTTGTTTTTGTCGCTTTTTGTATATTTATTCTATTATTTAGTTGTTTATACATAAAATATACATCATAAAATCTCAACTATTCGCAAAACTGCACTTTTACGAAGCGTTAAAATTCATCGCCGTCTAAATCTCGCAACTTTTTTTCTAAGGAAACGTTGCCGCTAACGTCTATTTCCTGTTTGTCGGTCAGCAATTTATGATACTTTGCCAGCATTTCAGCCGCTCTTGTCTGATCGTACAGCCGGGGCTTTTGTCTTTTGATTATTTCCCGCCCCTCATCATCGGTTGATATGCGTTCCTCACATCTCACGCCGCGCATGACTCCCGTTAAATACTCCAAAACCTCTTGAGCTGTTGCAACACGATCAGACGACATATCTTTCAGTTGACCGTTGATATAATCGCGTAGATAAGGTTTTTTTAAGTTTTCATCGCCAATCACGCCCGCCGTTTTTGCAGAGTATCCCGCCCTTATTGCCGCTTGTGTTGCGTTAAGGTCTATAAGATACTCCTCGCAGAATGCTTTTTGTTTTTGGGTTAACCTGTGCTCCATATAACTATCGCTCCATTAATACATCGTAGTGTATACACCTCACAGACTTTGTAGGTAAGCCTACCGCGTTTCGTTGGTTGCTTGATGGCTTTATCCTTCCTGTGTCTGTCTGCCCGTCTAATCGCCTCGTAGGCTGTTAAATCTTTCTTGTGGCTTGCGTTGTAGATGTTCATTCTCTTGCCTCTCAATTAATCTGTTAAGATACCATCGTGCCTTTTTTAAATCTTCAAGGCCGTTCTTATTTGGCCATCTATACACGTATCGGATGATATTTCCGGTATCAATCGCATCGGCTCCCTTAAGGTCAATTACTGCTGCGTCTATAGCGTCAATACACTGCACCTTGCCCCTGTTATAATGCAGTGGTTTTTCAATGATATCGTAATTACTCATAATCTAAATCCTACCGTTTCTATGTTCTTCTTTCTGCCATCCAGTACCAGCTTATAGAACTTCTGCGCCGATGGTCTTAGCGCCATCTCTACGGGATAGTCTTTGTAGTCCATAAACGAACCAGTCACAATTGTTTCCACCGGCTTAATCTTTGCTTGCTTGTTATGCGGGTCTACCAGTATCTTGTCCCGCGGCATATCTGCCGGACTGTGTGTATGCGCTGATACGTGAAAATCTATCCCGTCTATGGTATCAGCGTAATGATAACGCATTGTCTTATTGGTCTTGTGCATGACACATCCGAAATAATGGTGCTGCCGCTTTGCTGTTCCTGGTCTTTGCCCTACACCGATATCCAGTATTGCCATGTTCTGTCTGTATCGATCTTCTATATCTAGCTTACAGGCGACATCATAGATTGGAAATGCGTCACTATCCTTGCTGCTTCTCGTTTCGTGATTGCCGGGCAATATAGCAATGATCTTATCCCTGTGGTCATATAATTCGTTTGCCAAGAATCGCTTTTGCTCATTCGGCGACATCGTTTGCCCGTACACGTTGCTCTTGCTTGCTTTAAGCGCGTTGTCCATTAAATCCCCTGCATAGATCACATATGCGTTAGGCTCTTTCAATAGCACCTTAAAACGCTCCCAGAGCACGTTATTGAAGGCAGGTGATCCAATGTGCAGATCAGCCATGCAATAAATATCTATGCTATCAAGTTTCGTCGGTGTGTCGTACTGTATCAATGTAAAATCTTGCCTTACTTCAAACATACCTCACCTTTTTTAAACACCAATGCCCCGCCCCGCTTTACAGTGCTTACTTTTCCCTTATCTCCAATCAACTATTACTCACGGTAATAGCGTTACTGTTTCTGCCCACTATTGGCAGATCAGCTAAAACAAAAACGCCACTCCATAAGGAATGACGTTCTCGCAATATATTCCCCGCAGGGAAACGGTTTTGACAACTCGGGACGCATCCCTACTATGCCCTTTTCACTTATCCGCAGATAACGTGTCTGAGGTGCCCGCCTACCGCAAAGGAGTCCATTGGTGGAATCGGCGGGTACCGCCCCCGCGTGATCGCTGCTCCGTTTGTTGGATTACAGCGGTTCGACACTTTTTCGACCCCGTTTTTCCGCCTATTTGTTAGTCGCCGGCGGGTAAGGCGACAATGTACTAATCCTGTTTAGAATGGGCGTGGCAAACGGACGGCAGCTAATCGCCGTTCAAGGTTGCGAGCCTTGTGCCTATTCTTTCATGGTACCATCATACTTGATAAAATCGCAGATTTCCGCAGTTAAACCGCAGTTATTTTACATAATGCTGATTTTTTTATTTCTCGCAAGTACCCATCGCAATAATTTGTTTCGAATGATATCTGCTTTGGCTGCATTCCATCAAAATATCGTAGCTGAACATACCTCCTTTCATTCTCGGTCAATCCCGCATCGTTCACAAGCCTGTCAATCTCGTCAATGTGGTAGAATATATCCGTGATCTCGTTCCTGATTGCGTCCAGTCTTACCCCGTACACGTCAATCATTTTTTGCACCGCCGAAAATACCGGATCAGACGTAAAGCCGCCTTGCACCCTCACGTCTTCCAAGCATGGAGATTTTAGCAGCCCGTCAAGGAGCGTATTGTGCTGTCCTAGAATTTCGTCGGCCTGCTCCCGCAACTCCTTCAGTCGTCTTTGATATCCCGCATATTGATATAGTTTGTTTTCAATATCCTGCACTTTCCAATCTCCTTGTGATATAATTAAATTAACGTATACAGATCGAGCGGCTCTCGGGCGGCTCTTTTTGTTTTAACCCCTATGTTTGCTTTCTCGGCCTTTTTATTTCAATGTGTAGCTTCCCATTGTTTACATCATATGTTGTTTTTTGCAATTTGTTGTTTTCGTACTTGTCATCATCGTATTTTACATAAAACATTTTAACGCTTTTCCCATTCTGCAATAGGTGTACCTGCGCGATGTCATTGTATTTAATCAGCCTTTCAAGTGGGGTTAGGTCATTAATTGGTGGATGTGCAAATTCTATTTTCCCAATGTCGTCTATGTATATGTGTCCCACGATTACATCTTCGCTTCCGCATCTATCCATGTGACTTTGGAATACATGACTGGTTTCAACCCCGCAGAAATAAACATCACAATATTCTTTTGGTATTTTTACAGCCTCTACACTCTCAAAGACAAGTTCTAATTCATCAAAACATATTTTCACTTTTTGTTCCTCCACTTCTTGGTTTAATCAGACCAACACGTTAAATCCACACTGGCATATATATCTGTTTTCGTCATTTGCCTTTACTCGCTTTCCACATCGTTGACACCAGCGATCAGGCAGTGGCGCACATGGGTCACTTTCTGCAAGCATATTTCCGTCAAAATCCCAATACTGTACAACTTCCCTTACTACATCTTCCTCCGTCCCTTTTCCACGTACCGACTTTGTTTCAATAACTTGTATTACTTTTGCGCTATCTGTTGCACGCGGTCTTACGCGGCGCTGTAGTTCTTGTTCAGCTTTGGTTAGTTTTGACACTAGGTACGTCATAAAGTTGTCTTCTGATATTGATCCGCTTTCTTTGGCTCCCTTTTCCCTTGTTTCGTCTCTGGTCATCACATCCAGTCCTTTCCTGATTTCGAACAAGCTAATCGCTGAAATGGGTAGCAAGTGAAAGCACACTGTGGAAATTCCTCTCTTTCGCTACACTCAGCACATATTTCATCATGTGTCTCATCTAAATAGTCTCGTTCTCGTGTTTCGTCTCTGGTCATTTTAATGTTCCCTTTCTTGTGGTATAATTTTTGTAAAGGACGGTAATTATAATGTTTTCTTCTTTCGATGACCGATCAATGTCTACTGAACAAATAGCGCACGATCTTGCTATCGCTTGTGTTAAATCAAAATTGGAGAGCCTTTTAAAAGCAAGCAACAATCAGGTCGGTGATGCCCGCTTGTCTCAAGATGCTTTAGAATCGTACGAAACATTTTATTCCTATTTTCTTAATAGCATCGATAATTTGCAACGTTAGGCTTCTGCCTCCCATAGTTCCGCTAGGCCTTCCCCCGCGCCTATGCGCTATGTTGTGACCGCTTCACTTTTCCCTTGCGGTCGGCCTTTTTCTGTTCCTTCTCGTTTTCTCGCCTTGTGAGTTCTCCGCTTAGACGGTTGATTTCGTCTTTTACCCAAGCCTTTGTCTTGTCATCCATTTTGTACGACCTCAATAACCGCTCAAGCCTTGTTATTTCGGTATTGATCTCCCTGTCTGTAGGTTCCCTGAATTTAACCATCATATATCTCCTTTCATCCGATCACCTCAACCGCAACCCTCCGCTTCCCCCACTCACTCCCGCAGCTGCACACGTCGCGATCTCCTAAATACACATCTACCTTGCCGCCGTCCCGCATGCGGTCCTCGACCACGCATTCTCCGTATCCGTCCACATAAAGCCTTGTGCCGATCGGGTAATCATTGCTTGCCACCCTGCCCCGCGCAAGGGACTTGCCGCTTGCTGTAATACCTGATGGATCACACGCCGAGCAATATGCCGTTACGGTCTTTATGCCGCCGCTAGAGCTATGTTCCGGTGTAGATGGTTCGTATCCCGTAAACCCGCCCCACAGCCACCGCAGACCGCTATCTGTGTTACATAAGACATATTCCGTCAGTCCTGCGTGTCCTTCGTATTCGTATGTACTGATCACGTATACGGTATCTCCTTCGCTGACGGCTTCTACCGTATCGCCTAACGGCTGCATGGTATAGGCGCAATCCGTTGTAGCAATACGCAGTTCCGTTACTTCTGCCGTGTCAAGGGATGCGGCGTATGCGGTGCCGCAGAAGATAATTAGTGTTGCGACGAAGACGCAAAGCAGTATAACTAAAATATGTTGTAGGGCTTTTATGTGTTTATCCATTGTTTAAATCTCTCCTATTTGGGTTATATTAATAATAGATCGTTCCCATGTATTTCATGGGTTAATATATATAAGGAGGTAGCGTCCAATGGGCTACCCAATCTGAACCTCCGGTGTCAATGCAAAGTGCGACATCGGAGGTTTTTTATTTCCCCTCCGGCTTCTCGCACCGCCCAAACTCAGTCACCCATATCCACGGATTTGCGTCCCACCCGCAGCGGTCTAGGTCTTGCTTTTTTATTGTGCGATCCCATAAATCTGCAAATGTTTCAGCCAACTGTTCGTACCCTCCACAAAACACATCAACCTCCCGTTGAGGTTGGCAGTCTGTATATTGCAAACATTCTTTACATATTTCTGTTATTACTCCCTCTTTGTGTATATCTTGTTCCGTGATGTCCTGTAATCGCTCGACGTTCACATCGGCCACCCGCAGGAAGATACGCGCAGCTTCTTTGGGCATATGGATCGATGGGTGCCATTTTATGCAAGCGGGAAAATCAGATTGTATTTCATCGCTCCCCGTGTCCATCTGCAAATCAGCATCCATATAGTCTGCACTGTAGACATACTGTGGAAATTCACCAAATAAATCTGTTGTTTGCGCCCACGTTTCTCGCACATAGAGGATTTCGCCCTTGTCGTATGGGGCAAATGATTCAAACCAACGTTTTTGTCGGAACGGATTTTGTTCAATCGTATCCATGTACCATAAATCTCGAAACTGTTTTCCGTCCCACGCCCCCGGTTGGCGGCAAATATTATGATCTTCCGGCATTTGTCTGTCTGGCTGATGTTTCACTATTCGCCGTGTCACAGTTTTGCGACCTTCTAATATCGCCCTCACCATTTCGGTGTTAAATAGTATAGGTTTCATCTATTCCCCCTCCTGCGCCTCAAGCGCGGCTTCGGCTTCCATGTCTATATATCTTTCAGCTTCATTTTGCGTCACTTCTACTATGTAAGTTCTAAACCAACATCGATCTTCTTTTGAGAACTCTTGTAGCACTAAAGAGGGTTCATGTGGAAGCAGCCGCCCTTCTGCCTTTGCCTGCGTGAAAGCTGCATGTTCGGCGAATATCCCATACACTTCCTCTGGCGATTTCCCGCGGCAGACGTGCCTATACGCCTCGAACATTTCTTCGTGGTCTGCAATTTCTTCGGGTGTGCCGATGTCCTCGTAGGCGGCAAGCTTCTTTCCGTCTAGCATGAGCGAACAAAGGCTCTTTATCACCTCGTACATGCTCCTCTGTGACATTACTGTTACTTGTGCCGTTTCCAAGGCAAGTTTTTTTATTGTTTCAAATTCTTCATCTGTCAGCCTCTCCATTTCATTCACCGCCTCCCACTTTTGCAAGTTGTTTTCCAAGCCTTGTTATATCCTCCATCAGCTCTGCATTTCTTAATTCCATTTCCATCAGCGCTGTGCCCAAATTAATCACAAGCCTTGTTTCGTATGTTGATAGCTGCGTTGTTTTGTTGGCGTAGAAGTTCTTTCGCAGTTTTTCTCGTAAGGTTTTCTGTTCCGCGTTCATCCCTCTGCTCCTTCCTGTGCGCCGCGCCACGCAAAGCACTTTTCATGTCCACTATCTTCGACACAGGCCGCCTCCCCATTGTGCTTACACACAGTACAACTTCCCAACCTTTTCAAATCTTCCACCGCAGCACTCCGCTCCGCTTTTAGGCGGGTGTTTTCTGCTTCTAAACCGCTGATAACATCATCCGCTAGTGTAAGCTCGCAAGACATGCATATATCTGACCTATCATTTTTTGTGAGCTGTATCCCGCATCTATCACATGTGTTCATTCCGCATCCTCCTTCGGCGGCTCTGGTAGTGGCATCCAGTGTGCGACATAGTTTATTGGATAATATCCGTATTCGTCATCATATCCATAGAATGTATTCTTTGCCCCTGCGAGACCATATTCACAAACATCTTTACCATTTTTACAAAATCCAGACACTTCCATCCAATACTGATCGATTCCGAGTGTATATGCTACAAGGTAATTTCCGTCCGTTTCTGGCAACCCATCCCTTACGCTGATCCACTGGTATACTGTAGGAGCATTGACCACATAACCAAGACCCACCACGAGTAACCGCGGGTCTTGTTGCGCGAGCTTCCCACACTCCATTGCCTTTTCACGCAGTTCGTTTCTGCTTATAACATCATCATTCATTGGTTAGTCCTCCTCATATTCCTTGCAGTCTTCTTCGCCTTCGCAACAAATACGGCAACTGCAAACATCTTCTCCAACCATTCCTTTCGCTCCGTCTTTTACAGATTCAAAATATTTACAGTAGATGCAACGTTCATTCATTGTCAGTCCTCCCATTCATCCATCCAATCATAGTCTTCCCAGTTTTGTGCTTCATCAAAATCCATATTAGCTCTGTCTCCGCCTACATCTTCCCAGTCTTCTGTTGCCATTTTCTTAGTCCTCCCTTAACTTTCGTCCGCAGTTGGGGCAGTATAAACATTCACTGTTTGACTCGCATTCATTGTAAGAATATTTAGCATATTGCAACGCAAAATAATTTTCACATGTCTCGCACCCCTGCTCCCTCTCCTGTTTTTCGAGGAGGGCGGTGATGGCAAGCGTTGCCGCTTCAACTTCAGTCGGCTTATATGTCCAATACTCTATTATGTTTTTTAGTGATTTTATTGCTTTTTCAATATCATTCATCGCCCTGCCTCCTTTAATCCCATTCAAATTCTTTACACCCCGATCGTGCAGGAATCCACGCGCAATTACTCTCTTTCGGTTTTAATACATCTTTCGACACCGTAGCTTTCGCTTGTTCCTCCGAACAATGATGTCTGCAACAGCGACATGTTTTTTTGTAAAATCTTTGTAGTCGTTCTTCATATGGAGTCCTTTCATATTCCGCAAGCATTAATTTATATAATTCATCAGACATTCTTTGCATATTCGCTTGGGCGTATTCGTATTTTGTTTTATATTCTTTCAGCGCCCGTATCTCGTCTAAAAATTCATTTAACATCGCACGTCCCCCTTTGGCTTCGCTTTCGCAATATTATTGTAAAACCTCTGCTTCTTCCCTTCGAGCCTGTCCGTCCCTCCATCGCCTCCGGCTTGGACGTAGCAGGTGTAAGAGCATTGTGCTTTGCCGTTGCGTCTGTATGCCCATTTACTTGTTATTACAAACTGCTTGCCACAGACAGGACAGGTCTTTTTTGTAAAATGATCGTAGTAGTTTATTTTTGGCATTTCCATATCTCCATAAAATCATCAAGCGTCATTGTCACAAGCCACTTCTCACCGTTTTTACGGTGCATTACAACGGGTATTTCCCCCGCCTTTGCGTCACCGATAGCCTGATTCACAGCCTTGTGTATGTTGAGTGCCTCAACCCTCTTTACTTCTATGTGCAACCCCCGAAGGCCTACCACGTCGGCATCTCCATTACCCCCGCAATACTGTTGCCCTCGCCTGCAATCGTGTCCATATTCTCGTAACTTACGTGCCAGTTCGCGTTCGCCGCGCTTGCCCTTTTCACGACTGTTCATTCTGCACCTCGTTTAGGTATTTAGCTGTGAGATTGAGCTTCACAATTCTTATAGATTCGGGATATTTTTTAAGAAAATCTTTGTACTTTTCTTGCCTAATCTTCATTGCCACATATTCCTTTGCATCTCTTAGCATTTGCGGTGTAATCATCATTGCGCCTCTCTTTCTTCAAAGGGTGTGATTCCGTTGTAGCCAGCTGTTTCCGGCTCCCACCCATACCGCTTATATTCATCCGGCTTATTCAAAAATCGTTTGGTTGCTGTGTCAAAATAGGATTCTGC
Source organism: Christensenella sp. (assembly GCF_034927525.1). Lineage (NCBI taxonomy): Bacteria > Bacillati > Bacillota > Clostridia > Christensenellales > Christensenellaceae > Christensenella > Christensenella sp. The sequence continues at coordinate 18,928 of NZ_JAYFPU010000239.1, read as the reverse complement.
AAACACATCTTCAACTCCTAAATCCCGATTTTTGCATACCTCTATCACATTTGAGCAAGTGTATATTGCTGCGCTATCATCCCATTTGAAAAAGTCTTTTGTGAGCCGCTTGAAATCGTTGTTGACACGATGGACGATCAGCACATTATCAGCAGCGTTTGTAATATCTGCCGTGCCGGATATATCTGTTTTCCGTAGAAATCCCAATGATTTTCGCGGATGGCACACGAGCACAATATGCACATTTCTTTTTTTTGCAAAAGCGGACAATTTTTTCACAAGGTCTGCTTGCTGCTCGTATTTATCACCGTCCAACCCTCTCAAATCCATACTCATCAGATTGTCTAAAATTATCAGATCAACCTCACCTAAAAGCGTAAATGCGTCCAGTGCTTTTAAAATATCCGTTGCCTTAGAACCGTATTCATTGTCGTAGACGTAGATATATTCGTTCATCCACTCGTCTATTTTTTTACTGGCTCCGCTTTCAACGTGGTAGTACCAATTGTCTTTTATCAGGTTGTCCATTCCCGCAGCTTGCAACGTCAGCCAGTCTTTAACCCTCTGTGGTGTAAGTTCTCCCGAGAAAATCACCGACTTAAAGTTTTGCGTTGCTGCCTCTAGTGTGAGTTGTGACAACCATGTAGATTTACCGCTTCCGTTTGTGCCACTTACTATTGACAGCTCGCCTTTATTGAGCCCGTGTATTCTTCCGTCCAGCCCGTTAAGACCCGTTTTGATGGACACAATCTTGCTACGATCATAAGGTTTGATCGCGCTAATGTTATAAAACATACGCCGCTTGGGTTCTATTGCGTCGCCGCCGAACAAATCAGTTACGGGAGGCATGGAACCTATCGCGTCAGAAAACTGTAAAAACTCTTGCCATTCCCTGCTGTCAGGATTTATCTTGAAGTCTTTATCGTTCCATTTTTTAATCCATCGCTGTTTTAAAGCAAAGTATTCATCACGCGTCACAACTCAAACCCTCCGTCTATTTTCTTTGGCTCGGAGCTTCCCCCGCCGTTTTTACTCTCCCATGTTCTCACGGACGCTCGCCAGTCTTTCATTTTGGCTTTACCTACTAACCATCCTTTTGATTCGTAAAAATCTATGAAGCGTTGAGCGTCTACTCCGTTGTTGCGCTCTACACAATAGGCTTGTACGTCCTCGAGCGCTGGAGGAATTTTTTTTCTTGAAGGTGTAAGTTCGTCTTTTATATTCTCTTCTCTTCTCTTCTCTTCTTTTAGGCTAGAATCATTCTCGATCAATTCTGGACTGATTCCGGAATCATTCTCGGAATGATCTTCAAACGGCGGTATAATGCTTATTTGAGGCTTGTCTACCCTCTGCCATTTTGTCCAATTTGTGAACGCATAGTATTTACTATGGGCTACATCGTACACAACCACGGAAGTATTATGGCTTATCTCCGATAAGGCTTTATCTACTTCGGCAACTCGTATATCGTCATATGGAAAAATGATTGATTTTAGGTAGTTTGTGTTTGCTCTTCCTCGTCCTTCATCATCCGCATTTGAAATCATCCCTATAAAAAGCAGTCTTGCAAATGGGCTTAATCTTGATATATCCTCGCTTTGCCAAAAATTAGGGTCTATCATTCGTCTGCGTGCCATATTTCACCCCTTAAAATGGTAATTCCGCATCGTCCAGCGGCTGAAAGTCTTCTGAATCTTCCAATAACGCATTTTCTGTGCCTTGTTGATCCTGCTGTTTTCCGTTGCACTTGCTCTGTACAAATTCCGCTTCATCCACAATAACTTCCGTCACGTATCGCTTTACACCGTTTGCGTCATCGTATGTCCGTGTCTGGAGTGAGCCGCTCACTCCAATTTTTGAGCCTTTAGAAAAATACTTTGCAATAAATTCCGCTGTCTGCCGCCATGCTACGCAGTTTATAAAGTCCGCATGATAGCTTCCATCTGCGTCCTTGAATCTGCGCTGTACTGCAACTGTGAAGCTCGTGACAGCTATACCGCTTTGTGTTGTGCGCTGTTCTGAGTCTTTTGTTAATCGTCCGACTAGGCATACATTGTTCATGCTGTTTCCTCCAAGCTGTATTTCGCGTAATGCGTTTTTTCTCCGTACCTGTTTTTACCTGTGACCGTTTCGGATTTTAGACAGTACCCCATGCGTTTTAAGTCGTAAATTCGACCAGATAGCCGTGTAATTCCTAAATCCTGAAACGCCTGAAGGGTTGTGATCCCTCCGAAATCTTTTATATACTGTATGATTTTTTCACACTGGCTTTTCATATCCTCAGCTCCTTCGGGTATTTGTGGTATATTCTGTCCTCGTCTGGAAAGTCAGGGTAAAAGCCGTCAAGGTATTTCCTGAACTTCTCCCCGATCTCTTTGCGCTTGCTGTCAAGCTCACAGTCGCTTTCATTGTCGTATAGGGCATGGATATCCTTGTTCATCAATGCCAGGTTTTCTACGATCCCCAATCCACCTTGTGATTTAGGTACAAAGTGCGCAACCTGTAGATCGTATGATGCTCCACTTATGATGCAGCATGGATAGCCGTTTATGGTGTCCCGCTCCACAACCTCCGCCCGTACCGCAGGGGATATGTCCGTTGCTTTTGTCATTGCCCGTTTCATGCCTTATTCCATTCCCGCTCTATTTGATCTTGTATCACACGCATTTCTAATTTGATCGCGTTGATATGCTCCCGTGCCGCATTGTACATCACATCGGCGACATCACGATTTAAGCGTTTTTCCGCTACGCCCTTCTGCCCCTTCACCACATCCGAAAGAATTGTTACAGGTATTCCGTTCGTACGTTGTTTCAGGATTTCTGCCGCATTTTCGATCTTGTAGTCGTATTCAGCCTTTGCGCGATCTTTGCCCCACTTTCCAAATTCAGCAAGGCAAGCATCAAGGCGTAGTTGCAGGTCTCTCATTCTTATGACTAAATCTTGTCCGTTCATACCGCATTCGCCCTCGTATTAATCCATTGCAGCGCTTTCGCCGCTGACGTCGCTGTAACATCTTCCCATTTCTCCGCATTGCACATTTTAAGCATTTTTGATTCCTCGAGACCCGTAGAAAAACAGGCCTCCTTTATTGATTTAATCTGACCTTCGCTTGCCATAGGCTTCGACCCGCCGCTTTCGGATTTAGCGTTGTATTTCGTTTTGTCCTTGTCCCAATATACATCAGCACCAATCCCGAGCATCTTGCAGGCTACTGACAACGCGTCCGTATAAGCCATCTTGAAGCATTCGTCCGATGTATATAGCCCTTTGGTTTCCTTTGCGACAAATGAACTGCCGCCAGTTGCTGAAATAGGCTCTGCCCATTCATTTTCATATTTCAGATAAAGCTTGATTTCGACAAAAGCCGCAATCTCTCCATTCGCGCCAGCCTCAGTCCATTGGCGCACGATCTCCGGCCTCCAACCCAGGCCACACGATCCAAAATGCTCAGTGATGATTTTGATGCGCCACATCGGGTTGATGTCTGTTTTTCCCTTTAAGCGCCCAGCCTCAATTGGTCTTTTCGCCTCTGGAGGTACGGCGCGCACCTTATTGTATAGTTCCAGATTATCCATTACCTTATCCTCAAACTTTCCGAATACTTAAGTCCGGCGTATTCGACGGCTGCGCCATTCTTGAGCGCGTCGGAAAGCTGCTTTTTGTCCACTTCAACCTTATGCCTCAATACCTCCGGCATATTGATCTCTGCCCACGTACGGAATCTGTCTTCATCCTCAATCACAACGGAGGGCGCGTTTTTCTGGATGTTGAAGCTGAACAGTTCCGTTTTAAATTTAGGCTTCCCGCAGCGCGTCATCGCTTCCTCAAGGCGTTCCTTCATCGCCTTAGCGTTGTTTTTGAATGCCTGCTCACGTGCATAAAGTCTGTCCTTTTCCGCCTTGATCTTCTCCGCTTCTCCATTGAGTTCAAAAATGATTTTCGCATATCCATCCGCTTTTTCTTCGATCTCGCCGGAGATATCCGCAAGCGCATTTCCTACCGCTTCCCCGTCCGCCCCTTCTTCCAATAAGTTCATTACTGTTTGCCAATTTTCAGTCAATTCGTATAGCGTCGCCATCTTCGTTTTCCTCCTTTTTAAATCCAAGCTCTAGGTGGTTTTCTATTACGTATCCCATTAGACAAATTTCGTGCACCATCTCCCCGTTAGGTGCCGTATAGGCACTCTCGCCGCCGATGATTGATGTTTTGCAAAATGCACATTGTTTCATATTACACATCGTATGCGCCCTCCTGATCCTTTCGGCTGTCGTACATACCGTATTTCTTGACTATTTGATTTATGCGCTCATTAGGGTCTGCCGTCGTTCCGTCGTAGCAATGAACGCATCCGTATTGACCACATAGGTCAGTGAATAAAAGCCCTTGTTCGCCGCATCTCTTACAAGTCATTTTATTTTGCCTCCACAAATTCACCGTTTATAACCGTGTAAAATGTATCAGCTTTGATTGTTTCGCCATCTACTATCGCAGACTTTATTGCTATGAGTGGATATGTTTCACCGTTCCATTCGTCGCGCTCTACAACAACGATCGCACACCCTAACGCCCCCTTAGCCTTGCTTTCATATCCCGTGGCAATAGCAACAGAGTCCTTACCCTCAACGCTAGCCGCGCCGTGGTAGCCTGTGTTGGTCGCCGCGCTCCGGTCGCCTGTGTTGGTAGCCGCGCTTTGGTTGCCTGTGTTGGTAGCCGCGCTGTAGTTGCCTGTGTTGGTAGCCGCGCTTTGGTAGCCTGTGTTGGATTCAACTTTTGTGTTTTCCTTCGCGCGCTTAACCGTAATGCTTACGCCTGCATTGATGATGCCCGACAATCCGATTTCAGCGCCGATCGCAATTTTGGAGCAGGAAATTTTGCTATCCTCATTATCCTTGTCGGTTTTACCGTCGCCCTCTACTTCAAAAAACTTGCTGTCTGAAGGAGGGTAGTAGCCGAACACGTCAAAGGGTTCTTCGCAGAAATGAAAACCAGAATTGCAGCAGCTCACTTTTTCTGTTTCGTATTCCTTGCCGCTCTCATACTGAAATCCCCTGCATTGTCCGTCTTTATCTGTTCCCTTAAATCCTTTAATCATTGACTTTTCCTCCGTTTCCGCTGTATAATAACAGCGAAGATAATTTACTGGTTATTTTCTTAATCCGTAGGAGCTCCATCTTCTGCGGATTTTTCTTATCCGGCTATGATCAGCCATAGATACGCTGCACCGAATATTAAGAGTAGTGTCCCTGTGTTTACGATCCACCATAGCGGACTGCCTAGGCGAAGTTTGTATTTTTTCATGGGGTGCCCTCCTCCGCAAATCCGAGTTTTTGCTTTTTCCTCAAAATTATTTCAAGTTCTTTTATTTCGAGACCCCATGTTTCGTATGCAAGCTTTGTATTAATCGCGCTTTTGCTCCATGTTTTAATGTTTCTTTCTTCTTGAATCTCTTTGATTTCTTTTTTTATTCTCGCCACTGTAGACGATGCTTTTATTCCGAACAGTTCTTTGATCTGTTGGTTTCCTATCTCTGCGGGATAATCGCAATAGATTTTTAGTGCTATTTCTGCTTTAGGAAGTGCCAGTGTACATCCCATCGTTTATTCTCCTTTCTTGTTTTTTAATTCTTTAATAGCGTTCACGACTAACAGCCTTTTTTCGCCTGTCAGTTTTTCGCGCATCCATCGCGAGCTTGTGGCTTGGCTCTTGCCCATGCGTCTGAAAACCTGCCATATTGTAAGCCCTGCTTTTTCAATTTGATTTCGTATGTCTTGATTTTCCATATATTGCTTTGACATTTCACACCTCCTCCATATGTGGCGATTGCGCCTTGACTTTATTTTGTGTTATGCTATTGATGATGATATTTATAGTATAGTCCCCAATTATGGGGAAGTCAATACTTTTTCTCTAATTTTGGGGAATTTAATTTTAGGAGGGTTTTATGGAATTCTTAATTACGGCTATTATCGCAGCTTCGGCCGTTGTTGTTTCTATAACCGCGCTCGTCAAAACAAACAATCTTCAAAAAGTCATATTAAGACGCGAAGACAAGAAAGCCGCATGTTTGCATTATCTGAATAATGTCGCGGAGGTGGTGTGCAAGGATTTTGAAAGCGTAGACATAGTTAGGTTTTTACTAATAAGCGCATACTCAGAGATCAAATTGTTCGCTAGCGAAGAGGTAATGAATCGGGTAACTGATTTACAAGATGAAATTATTAAACTTTTGGAAATAAGAACCAGTAATAAAAAAGGGGATTTAGAAAGCGGATTGGACAATCTATACACTAAAAATTTTACTGCAGCTCTTACAAAATTGATAGAAGCCATGCAAAAGGACTTACTTGTTTGATTTTTCGTCTCGCCCGTATTCCAACAGTTTCTGTATTGCGAGGCGACTCGCTTCCCTGCTTTGCTCGCTCCTTGGTTCTTGGCGCGCTGGGCGAGTTCGAACAGAAATAATAATGTTAGTAATTATCGCAAAAACCAATGCTCCGATAGAAATGATTAACCCCATAATTTACCTCCTGTGGTAGTTATAAAAATGTTTGTTCTCATAATAGAGGACGGAAAGGAGGAAGTCTAAAATGATTAGCTTTACAATAAGCTTTTCTCTTCCAATGTTTCGTTCCCCGCGCCCTGTCGGCTCTTGCTTAGGCGATACCAGCCCGTATGCAAAGCCTCGTTATGAGTTATGGGGACGTTAACAGCTCTTTGGCAGAATCGCAACTGCCTAAGCCATAGCACGCTCTAAGCAGCGGGTGAGCTACTACCCGCTTAAAAGGCTAAGCGATACCAGTATAGCCAATTATGCAAAGCGTACAGGGCATAAATGCGACGAGGTCGGCGCGGGTAGCTCCGCGCTTGTTCCTCGGTTCCTCCGTCCGTACTCTAATATATAGTATATTCCCCAATATTGGGGATGTCAACAGAAAGGATTGTTATTGTGTTTATAGAAAGATTAAACGAATTATTAAAAGAAAAGGGCGTTTCCGCTCATAAAATGTCGCTGGAGCTTGGCTTAGGGAAAAATGCTTATACTCATTGGAGGGATCGCGGGAATCTCCCGTCTGGTGACGTGCTAGATAAAATCGCCGACTACTTCGAGGTATCGACCGACTACCTGCTAGGCAGGACGGAAAACCCGTCACCTATCAATGAAGTAGCTGCGGCGCATTTTAAAAACGATGTGGATTTTTCGGACTTGTCAGAAGAAGATAAGGAGGCTGTGCGCGGGGTAATTGACGCACTGCGCGCAAAACATAAGAAATGAAAAACAAAACGACAATAGACCTAGATCAAGCCGTTGAAAATATTCAAAAAATTAGAAGTGGTAAAAAGGCACGCTTATCCCTTGCTGAAATCACCTATTGTATTATTAGCTTGGAAGATGCGCAGGCATGTCTAAGTGACGATGAATTTCAGCAAATACAAAACATATTTTTAACATTTGCTCGATCTACTGACCGCAAAAGATACGTATTAACCGATTATTTAGATGCGTGCAGCCGAATTATCAAAGCGTTTGAAATCGTAGCACCTTATGAGTTCTACGATGGCGAAGACTCTATTAAATTTGCACAAGAGCCTGCCGAGATCAAGAAGGCGCGTCAAGAACTCCGGCAAGTAGACAAAGCCATACAAAATTTAAACAGCATGGTAAATAATGCAAAGCGCGATTTAGACGGCGTTACAGAAAACGATGTGTTACACGCTCTTAAATCTGGGCACATTACCGCAGATGACGCAAAAAGTACTATTGATAGCATCCGCTCCTTGCAAATGATTATTTCGATGACACCGCAAAATATAGAGGCTTCTCAAAACAGAAAGCGCGAGCTAATGGATAAAATAAATTTAAATGGGTGTATTATATGAATAAAGCTAAGGTTTTTATTGCCTATATATTGATATTGGTTTTTATATCGGCGTTTGCTGTCGGAATTCACTCGTTTACTACGGCCATCTTTCCGGGGTTAGAAATTGCGCTTTCCTTTTCCATCGATGGGATCGCTAGCGTTGCCGTTGTGGTTTTTATATATTTTCTATTCCTTAAGCCTTTGTTGTCAGAACATAACGACAAAATACGCCGTAATACCTTGGATGAAGTCCTACACGGCGCTAGAAATGGAGGCTATGTAATTGAGGAGAATACAAGAACAACTTGCACCCATGTTACAGAACTTCGCATTTTTAAAGAAGAAGATATTTATTAAAGTTCCCTGATGTACCTAAAAGTGAAGGCGCTTAATGTACTATATTATTTAAAGGGGTGAGGATGTGCTTCCGCTAAGGCTAGATGATGTACTGGATCAGCAAATTTACAACGAAGGCGTGTATCTCGAGGAACACGTTTATATGCCGGGTGTGCAAGACGGCATGTATTACAGTGCCGACGATATGCCATACCCTATCATCGCTATAAATCCATGCGTAAGCGGCACGTATCAGCGTAATTACATAAAAGCCCACGAGCTAGGACACCATCATAATTGTGTGCGAAATTTATTTGATGCCCCTTCATGGGTCAGACAAAAATATGAATTGCTTGCAGATCGCGATTGGATCGATAATATTATGGCAATTGATGACCTTATCATTGCATACGAAAAGGGGAACGATACTCCTATGTCTCTGGCCGAATATCTTGAAATTCCGATAGACGCGCTTATGAAAGGTCTTTCAATTCGCTACCAGCAATATGGGGAGGTTTCGCACAAAGGGCAATACTGCATATATTGGAATCCTTTTAACATCAAAAAAGGTTTGAGAAGAAAGCAATGAAGGAAAAAGCCATAAGTTTTAAAAAGATATTTTTTCGGGTTCTGCCAGCGATTATATACATTACGATGTGGGCACTTGTGTTGTGGTTTTCGTTAAAGGATGTGGACATTGCAAAATTATACTCGGATGGCGCAGCGCGTGCGCGGTATTATCAAACGCAAGAAGATACAATGCGTGATCAAGATCGCGGTTAGAAAGGGACACTATGCCAATTTATAAAATGCCCGGCACAAAGGACGGGCTGCAAAAGTACAGAGTACGCATAAATTACGTTGATAGTTCCGGGAGCGCAAAGCAAATCGATCGTGTTACTTACGGGTCTACCGAAGCAAAAGACTTAGAATCGAGACTGCGCCGCGAGATCAAGCACGAAATACCGGGCGCGAGAGTTACGGTAAAACAGCTTTTTGAAGAATGGAAGCGCGTAAAAAAGCACGAGGTAAGAGAAACCACGCTCGATAAAGCCAGCCGTATATTGGCTTCAAATGTGATCCCGTTTTTAGGCGATGTGAAATTGCATAGGTTGAATACAAAAGTTTTAATGCAATGGAAGCAGGAAATTGAAAAGCAAGATATATCTCTTAACACAAAACAATCCAGATACTCCGCTTTTCGGGCGCTCCTTAATTATGCCGTGCAAATGGAATATATATCAAAAAACCCATTGCTGCGCGTCGGAAACTTTAAGAGTTCTATCGAAGTAAAAAAGGAACTGGATTATTATACCGCAGAAGAATTTAAAAAGTATATTGCGGTTGCGCGCCAAAAGGCGCAGGACATCGAATCAGGCGGTTTCCTCTCTGAATGGGATTATTATGTGTTCTTTGCTATTGCGTTCTATACGGGGCTTAGGAAGGGCGAAATAAACGCCTTACAATGGAATGACATTTCAAGTGGGCATTTGTCCGTAAAACGGAGCATTGCGCAGAAGTTGAAAGGCGCAGATCGCGAAACGCCGCCTAAAAACAAATCATCAATCAGAATATTACAACTCCCCGCCCCTCTTGTTAAAATTTTGAACGAGCACAAGAAGCGTTGGAAAAAGCAGAAGGGATTTTGCAATGATTTTAGGGTATGCGGCGGTGCGAGGTGCCTAAGAGATACCACGATTGAAAACCGCAATAAACTATACGCACAGGAAGCCGGAATTAAAAAAATACGCATTCACGATTTCAGGCATTCGCACGTATCCGTATTAGCGAATAACGGTATCAATATTCAAGAAATTGCGAGACGATTGGGGCACGCAAAAATAGAGATGACATGGAATACATATTCCCACTTATACCCTAGAGAAGAAGAACGCGCAGTCGAAATCTTAGACAAAATCGTGTAAAAAACGTGTATATATAAAACAAAACCCGCTTATATAGCGGGTTTCATCGTATAATGGTGGAGATGAGGGGAGTCGAACCCCTGTCCGAAAGCCTGCCCGGGCGACCTTCTACAAGCTTATTGGCTTTTGTTTGTTTCCTTCTTCAAGCCCCCCAGCCACAAAATGCAAGAAGAAGTAGCTTCATAAAATCTGCATTGCCGCAAAGCTTTGGCAACGTAGTACCCTGTTTTTAATTAGCTTCCGATTCTCTCCCAAACAGGAAAGGAGAGGTCAGAAGGCTACTTATTTAATTAAGCAGCGAGCAGAGCGGGAGAACCCACCTCTGCAGTTTTGTTTGTTTTAGCATTTATATTTAGGTGAATCTTTTTAACGCAGAGTACTCAACTGCGGCTTGCTTATCGCCTTTACAAATGCCCCCGTCGAAACCAGTACATCCCCATATTCAGTTGTTATATATAAACGGCTACATCCGCCGTTCCATATCCCGTTTGATCGCTTTTTCTTTCAAGTCCTGCCGCTTATCATAAAGATGCTTGCCACGGCATACGCCGACCTCCAGCTTTACCTTGCCGCGCTTCAGGTACATCTTTAAGGGAATGAGCGTAAGCCCCCGCTGTGCCGAAAGTCCAAGGAGCTTCTCAATTTCGCGCTTGTGCAACAGCAATTTGCGTACTCTTAGAGGATCCCTATTGAAGATATTCCCCTTTTCATACGGGCTGATGTGCAGCTTGTTCACAAAAGCTTCGCCGCCTCTTACCTGCACATACGAATCGCGCAGGTTGACCTTTGCCATGCGGCACGATTTTACTTCCGTACCCACAAGCTCGATGCCCGCTTCGTATTTTTCATCTATAAAATAGTCGTGCCACGCCTTCTTGTTCTGCGCGAGCAGCTTTTCCCCGCTCATAAATCTTTCCTTTTCTCAGATACTGTTCCCATTATACCCCAACTTCAGGCAAACGTAAATTCAATTTTCGCTGCGGAAACATCTGCGGACACCACACGGATCATGACCTTATCGCCAAGCGTGATACGCTTTTTAGTGCGCTCACCGATCACACAGTATTCCTTTTCATAATAAACGTAATAATCTTCCTTCAAACTTCCGAGGGGGATCATGCCCTCGATCGTATTCTCTAGCTCTGCAAAGATACCAAAACGCGTCACGCCGGACACGACTGCCGGAAATTCTTTGCCCACAAACTGTGCCATATATTCCGTCATTTTCAGATCCTGTACCGCGCGCTCCGCCTCGATCGCATTTCTCTCACGCGCGCTTGTTTGCGCCGCCACCTCCGGCAGAACATTGCTTAAGTGACGGATATAGGCGTCGTCCATGCGTCCGTCGAGCACCGTCTTTATGATGCGGTGCACCTGCAAATCCGGATAGCGCCTAATTGGCGATGTAAAATGGCAGTAACGGTCTGCTGCCAGCCCGAAATGCGACACCGGTTCTGTCGCATACTTCGCTTTTTTCAACGCACGCAGCGTCACACGGTTCACGATCGCCGCTTCATCCGTCCCCTCTACCTTTTCAAGCACTTCCTCGATGGCGTGCGGATGGATATCCTGGAACCCTTTTAGCTTGATGCCAAAGTTGCCGAGAAACACCGCAAGCTCTTTCATCCTGTCTGCATCCGGCTGTTCGTGGATGCGGTACAAAAATGGCAATTCCATATAATAGTACTGCTCCGCTACCGTGATGTTTGCGCGCAGCATAAATTCTTCGATCAGTTTTTCCGCCTCGCCGCGCTCGCGTACACGTACATCTACCGGAACGCCCTGTTCGTTCAAAATGATATCCGCTTCGTCGATGTTGAAGTCTATGCTTCCCTTTTCGAACCTACGCGCACGCAGCTGCTTTGCCAGCGTGTTCATCTGCTTCAGTGTTTCCACGATCTCCGCATACTTCTCCGCTTCATCCGTATCCCCTCTAAGGATACGGTTTACGCCGTCGTATGTCAGCCTGTGAGAAGACCTGATCACAGTGTTTTCGATCATCTGCGAAACAGTCTTTCCCTTGCTGTCGATCTCCATGATGCAGGAAAGTGTCAGTTTATCTTCTCCCGCGTTGAGCGAACACAAGTCGTTGGAAAGCTCCTTTGGAAGCATTGGCACCACCCTGTCCACCATGTACACGCTTGTACCACGCTTCAATGCCTCTTTGTCGAGCGGCGTGCTTTCGCGCACATAATGGCTCACATCCGCGATATGTACGCCGAGCTCATAATTTCCATTTTCAAGCATCCGAAGCGATACCGCGTCGTCTAAGTCTTTCGCGTCTTTGCCGTCTATAGTAAAGATCAGCCTGTCGCGCAAATCGAGCCTGCCATCAATTTTTTTCTTTTCTTTGGTAAGCTCCTGCGCCTGCTTTTTGCATGCTGCGTCAAACTCTGCCACCAGACCGAATCTGCGTGCATAAGCAAGGATATCCACACCCTTTTCTCCCGCACGGCCCAGCACTTCGCTCACTTTACCCTCGGCGCTTTTTCCATGTCCTGCGCGGCGCGTGATATCTACCACAACCTTTTGGCCGGTTTTCAGCCCCTTGGCCTTTTCCTTCGGGATATAAATATCGTCAACATTACGGTCGTCGCTTACCACAAATACCGTATTGTTTTTCTTATCGACCGTACCGACTGTCGTAATGGGAAGCTGCGAGAATATTTTGACAACTGCACCTTCCATGCTTTTGCCCGCTTCCTGATGCTTTGCAAGCTTGACGAGCACATCCTCCCCGTTCATCGCACCGTTCTTTTTAGAGGCCGGTACAAAGATATCGTCCATCCAATCGGGCGTGCGCAGAAAGGCAAAGCCTCCCTGCTTGCAGTCGAGCTCCCCGCGGAAAAGCCCCAACGTGCTCGCGAGCGCATACTTTCCATGCTTCGTTTTCGCGATTCGGTATTCCTGCTCCAGCTCGCCTAAGAGCGGCATAAGTGTTTCCAACGGAACAGCAAGCTCCTGCGCCAAATCCTCCGGCGTACTGTATATTTTATCTTCGATCGTTTTTAAAACCATCTCTTGTAACTGTATATCCAATTCATTTCCTTTCTTCATCAAAAAAGCACCCAGAAATGTGGGTGCTTTCCGTGTTTCCTGTTTGTTACATCCAGTACTTCTGCATAATGACCAGCAGTACCGACAAAATCATGAAGCCAACAGCCGAGAACTTTGTCAGACGCTTTAACATCGCATCCATACCGCGTGCTTTCTTTTTACCCACCATCAACTCTGCACCGCCGCCGATCGCGCCCGGAACGCCTGTCTTTGCACCGGACTGAAGAAGCACGACCACGATCAGAAAGACCGAGAAAGCCACCAACACTATTTTAATTATAAGAGACAAAATCTCCATAATGATACCTCCATTCAGAATACGTAACAGCAATATATTAGCACATAGGGCGTTTAAAAGCAACTACTTTTTTAATCCGTCATGCAGCAATGCCTCAAGCTGTGCATATGTGCCCACCCGTACAACCTGTTCTCTGATCTTTGACGCGCCGCGTATCCCCTTGATATAATCCGCTGCGTGCGTGCGCATTTGCCTGAGTGCCAAATCCTCACCTTTGTTTTTGACCGCGATGCGCGCCTGCAGCAGGCACATATCGATACGTTCGCGCTCAGTCGGCTGCGTACTGACCTTCCCTGTTTCCAGAAGTTCCGCTATCTGCGTAAATAAAAACGGATTCCCCCGTGCGCCGCGTGCCACCATAACAGCGTCGCAGCTTGTCCTCTCTATCATATCCGCAGCGTCCTGCGCACAGAAAATGTCTCCGTTGCCGATCACCGGGACATTGACTGCTTCCTTGACCCGGCGAATGATCTCCCAGTCCGCCTTGCCGCTGTAATATTGCTCACGTGTCCTTGCGTGTACCGCAAGAATGTCCGCGCCCGCATCCTCCGCCATTTTAGCAAAATCGACCGCAGTCTTATTCTTTTCCGAAAACCCCGAACGGAACTTTACGCTCACAGGGACGCTGACCGCTTTTTTGAGCGCGGAAATAATCTGCCCCGCAAGAACAGGATCATTCATCAACGCGCGTCCCTCGCCATTTCTGACGATTTTGGGTGCGGGACAGCCCATATTTATGTCAATGCCAAACAAACGTTCGCCAAACATCGCCTCAACCTGCCTTCCCGTTTGCGCGATCACGTCCGGCTCGCTGCCAAACAGCTGCACGACCGCCTGCTTTTCCAAATCGCTCAGTCCAAGAAGCTCATGCGTTCGTTCGTTTTTATAAGCAAGCCCTTTGGCGCTTACCATTTCAGTGACCGTCATCTGCGCGCCGCACGCAACGCATACTTCACGCAGGGCGGCGTCGGTAACGCCCGCCATAGGAGCCAGATAAATTTTTTGCGTCATATATCCCTTTCAAAAAAACAGGCGCATATCCTTGCGCCTGTATGTTTATTCTTCAGTATTCAGTCCTGCGCTCTCGTCCGTTGGCGATGGTGTCGCGCTCGGTGCAACCGTTCCTGTCGGCTCCGGCTCGATCTCCTTTAACAGCTTCTGGGAATCGATCTTCCACGTGTTTCCGCTCTTTAAAAGCTTGACCTCGTATTGTCCGTTTTGCCATTCCGGCGGTTTTTTGGACACGCCTTCCGCAGAAATGATCGTTCCGTCTTCCGCAATCATATCGAGCGGCGTTCCGGTGATCTCTGACACCAGATCAGTCACCTTGACCGTGGCCTGATCTTCCCACGGCCATATAATGAAGGAATCCACCTCTGTCCGCTGGTAATAGTTCAGAATATCAAATTCATCATACCCATTGCCGTTCAATTTCGTATCGTTGTTAAGAAAGTTATCCGTAAACATGCGTTTCAATATCTCGTCGCTGCTGCTTTCCTTATCCGGAAACAGCACTGCTTCCGCACGCGCTGTGTAAGCGTCCTTTAGCACCATCTCGACGTTCATCGTGTGCATCGCGGTATAAAAAGCAATGACTGCAATCACAATAACCACCACAGCAATGGCGATACGCGACAGTACATAAAGGATTCCTTTTGCAGCTTTTATTCCGCTTTCTTTTGCCATACATGGTTACGCAGCTTCGCTGCTTTACGGGTGGAACATACTGTTCCCCCGTATTCCCCCTTTGTTCAAAGTTGTTTCGTTTCGCGTTCCCACTCGCAAAACCGATCGATTCCTGACGATCTGATTGCACCAGAGCTTATATTATTTGCTTTCTTTCGGTTTCATCGTGGGGAACAGCAATACGTCGCGGATGTTGAAACAATCCGTCAGCAGCATAACCATACGGTCTACGCCGATCCCCATGCCGCCCGTAGGAGGCATTGCGTATTCAAGCGCCGTAACAAAGTCCTCATCCATCATGTTGGCTTCGTCGGCGCCCTGCTCGCGCTTTTTCACTTGATCCATAAAGCGTTCGCGCTGGTCGTCCGGGTCGTTAAGCTCTGAAAACGCGTTCGCGATCTCCCGTCCCGTAATAAACAATTCAAATCGCTCCGTCAGCCAATCGCTGCCCGGCTTCTTCTTGGCGAGCGGCGATACATCGATCGGATAATCGTAAATGAATGTCGGCTGGATCAGGTTTTCTTCCACCTTTTGTTCGAACGCCTCGTTAAGAAGCATCCCGCGCGTAGGCGTTCCCTCAAACCCAATTCCCGCCTGCTTTGCAAGTGTGCGCGCCTGCTCGTCTGTTTCGCATGCGGCAAAGTCCACACCTGCATATTCTTTGACGGCTTCGTTCATGCTGAGCCGCTTCCACGCGCTCCCAAGGTCTATTTCAGTCCCCTGATACGTGATCACATCTGAATCGTTCACCTGTCTCGAACAATAGCGCACCATCTCCTCGCACAAGTTCATCATACCTTCATAATCTGTATATGCCTCGTAAAGCTCCACCGTCGTAAACTCCGGGTTGTGCTTAGGATCCATCCCCTCGTTGCGGAAGATACGTCCGATTTCGTATACGCGTTCAAAACCGCCGACAATGAGACGCTTTAGGTGCAGCTCCGTCGCGATGCGCAAATACATATCGATATCGAGCGTATTGTGGTACGTGACAAACGGCCGTGCAGCAGCACCGCCCGCGCTCGTCTGCAGCACCGGCGTTTCCACTTCAATATATCCCCTGCCGTCAAGAAAATCACGGATTCCCTTGATGATCTTGGAACGTGCGTAAAATACGCTCTTGGCTTCGGGATTCACGATCAGGTCAACATAGCGCTGACGATAGCGTAAATCCGTATCCTTTAAGCCATGCCATTTTTCCGGCAAGGGCAAAAGTGATTTGGAGAGCAGCTTTATTGTATGGGATTTTACGGAAATCTCGCCAGCGTTGGTTTTGAATACCTCGCCTGTGACGCCTACGATATCGCCGATATCGAACTTCTTATATTCCGCATACGGCTCGTCCCCCATCACGTCTCTGCGTGCATAGACCTGTATCTTGCCGCGACCATCCATGATATGGGAGAAGCTCGCCTTGCCCATCACGCGTTTGGAGATGATTCTGCCCGCTATCGACACTTCCTGTCCTTCGAGCGCATCAAAATGATTTAAGATGTCCTCCGAGGAATGCGTCTTTTCAAAGACCGTGACCTCGTAAGGATCACGTCCCTCATCCTTTAGCGCCTGCAGCTTTTCGCGGCGCACGCGCAATATTTCAGACAGCTCCTGTTGCGTGTTTTGTTCCTGCTCTGCCATGTTATGCTCCTTTTACCTGTGAATATCGAGAATCTTAAGCTTCACAACGCCTCCCGGCGTTTCTACCTTGACCGTATTGCCTACTTTTTTGCCAAGCAGCGCACGGCCAACCGGAGATTCGTTCGATATTTTGTTTTGCGTCATATCTGCTTCTGCCGAGCCTACGATCATGTATTCGATCTCTTCGTCGAATTCCTTATCGAGCACCTTGACCGTCGTACCGACATTGACGCGCTGTACGTCTACGTCGTCCTGATCGACGACTGTAGCGTTCCTGAGCATTTTTTCGAGCATGATGATCTCGCCCTCGATCTTTGCCTGCTCGTTTTTCGCTTCGTCATATTCCGCGTTCTCTGAAAGGTCGCCGAACGCACGTGCTGTCTTGATCTCTTCCGCGATCTCTAAACGCCGTACCGTTTTCAAGTATTCGAGCTTTTCTTCCAGTTCTTTTACCCCTTGGTGCGTGAGTACTACATCCTCATTCGCCATTCCTTCTATCCTCCTGATATGCGCCTTATAAGCGCACAAATTTCCACTTTTTACATGACATCTATTATATAGAAATTCCGCATTTTGTCAAGTTTGCTCCCTTGTCTGCTCAAGAAAACGGTCTATCTTTCCCTTTGCTCTTTGCAGCGCATTATCTATGGATTTTTCGTGCCTGTCCATGATTTTTGCGATCTGCTGGTACGACAGCCCCTGCAGGTAGTACCCCAACACCTGCTGCTCGAGCTCTGAGAGCATCTTTGTGATCTCTTCTTCTATATTTGCGTAGTCTTCCTTATCGATGACGATGTCTTCCGGGTTCGTGATCTTCGTCGCAGCGATCAGATCCACCAGCGTACGCTCGGATTCCTCGTCATACACAGGCTTATTGAGCGACACATAAGAATTCAGCGGTTTATGCTTTTGGCGCGTCGCCGTTTTGATGGCGGTAATAATCTGCCGTGTGATGCACAGCTCTGCAAACGCTCGAAAAGACGCCTTTTTTTCCACATCATAATCACGCACCGCCTTGTAAAGACCGATCATGCCTTCCTGCACGATGTCTTCCTTATCCGCGCCGATCAAAAAATAAGAGCGCGCCTTAGAGCGCACAAAGTTCTTATATTTATGCAGAATATATTCGAGCGCCGCGGGATCGTCGTCTGCTCTTAATACCGCTTCCTCGTCGCTCAGCAAAGAGTACTCCTCCAGCCCCTGATACAGGTATTGCACCTCTTTACGCTGCGTTTTTTCGTCATTTAATTCGTTTTCATCCGGCCGTTCTTCGTTTAACAAAAACCTGTCTCCTTATTTTCCTGCCATATCCTGGCGGCGCTTTTCATACATCAGTATGCTCGCCGCGCATGCTGCGTTGAGGGACGTGGTCCGTCCAGGCATCTCGATCTTTACAACAATATCACATAGTTCCTTTGTCAGCCGCGCGACCCCTTCGGATTCGCCGCCGATCACCAGCGCATACGCGCCCTTCAAATTCGTTTTTGCAAGTGGCTGTCCGTCCATATCTGCCGCGGCAGTCCACACATTCTTCTTTTTCAGGTCTTCGATGGTGTGGTTTACGTTTGTCACTTTCACGACCGGTATATATTGCGCCGCGCCGCACGACACCTTGAATGCCGCCGCTGTTAGCAGCGCCGCACGCCGTTTTCCGATGACAACACCATGTGCGCCCAGCGCTTCCGCGCTCCTTAAGACCGCGCCTAAGTTGTGCGGATCCTGTACGCTGTCAAGAATGACGATGAACGGCGGCTCGCCGCGTTCTTCCGCCAGTGCAAAAACGTCGTCCATTTCACTGTATGCAAATGCGGGAATCTGCGCCACCACACCCTGATGGTTGCCAATGCGCCCTTCCGCGCCCATGCCGGCGCACAGCTCGTCGAGCTTGGCGCGCGGCACCTCTACGATTACAAGCTTGCCCTGCCGCGCCAGCATCAAAAGCTCGCGTATGCTGCCGTCTGCAAGTCCCTGCTGAAAAAAAACCTTGTCGATCTGCTCTCCGCTGCGGATCGCCTCACGTACGCTGTTGCGCCCAATGATATACTCCCTTTTTTCATCCATGAATAACGTCCTCCATCAGTTTTTTCTGTTTTTGACGGACTTCTTCCATTTTTCCGCAGCTCATGTGT
>NZ_JAYFPU010000142.1:0-11017 GCF_034927525.1 Christensenella sp. | reverse complement strand
GCTTGCGCAGCTGGAACAGGCAAAGAAGATCATTGACGACAGGAGCAGCAGTTGGAGCCATTACCATACCGGTCTTGAGAAATTGAGCGAAAGGGAGCTGATTGAGAGGCCGGTGATACCGGAGGGGTGCGTGCACAACGCGCATATGTATTATATCAAGGTAAAGGATCTGGAGGAACGCACGGAGCTGATCTCTTTTTTGCGCAGCAAATATATTGAAGCGGCGTTTCATTATATCCCGCTGCATAGCGCGCCGGCAGGAAAACAGTTCGGACGTTTTCACGGAGAAGACCGTTATACCACGGTCGAGAGCGAACGCCTGCTTCGGCTTCCACTTTATTATGGCATGAACGATGACGATATCCAGTACGTGATACGGAGTATCTATGAATTCTATCTGCAAAAGGGTGTATTGCAATGAAACGGATCGCTATTATTGGGGCAAGTGAATTTCAGGAGCCGCTGATCGTAAAAGCAAAGGAAATGGGATATGAGACCCATGTTTTTGCGTGGAAGTGCGACGATCCAGGAGAGAAGTCAGCGGACTTTTTTTACCCGGTCAGCATTGTGGAAAAAGAGGAGATTCTAAAGATATGCGCGAAGCTGAAGCCGGAGGGCATCGTGACCGTGGCCTCTGACCTCGCGACGGTCACGGTCAATTATGTTGCGCTTAAGCTGGGGCTTGCGGCAAACAGCGAAGCATGTACGCTGCGTACGACGAATAAGTTTGAAATGCGCAGGGCGCTTAAGAGAGCGGGGCTTGTGACACCTCGGTTTTGTTTGCTCGATGAACAGGATAAGAGGCTGAAAAAAGGGATGCAGTATCCTGTGATCGTCAAGCCGACCGATCGTTCGGGCAGCAGGGGGATCATGAAGGTGGAGCATGCACAGGAGCTTGCCGGAGCGGCGGATTGCGCAATAGAATATTCGTTCGAGAAGAAAGCGATCGCGGAAGAATTTATTGAGGGAGAGGAATACAGCTGTGAAAGCATTTCTTTTGAAGGAAAGCATACATGTCTTGCCCTGACGAAGAAATACACGACGGGTGCGCCACACTATATCGAGACAGGACATGTGCAGCCGGCAGGGTTTACGCGGCACGAAAGCGAGGCGATCAAAACGGAGATCGTCCGTACGCTTGATGCGCTTGATATCAGCACCGGTGCTTCGCATGCGGACTTTAGGATCCCGGCCGATGGAGAGGTTCGTATTATAGAGGTCGGCGCGCGCATGGGCGGGGATTGCATCGGTTCGCATCTGGTATCGCTCTCAACCGGATATGACTTCCTGCGCATGGTGATCGATGCGGCATGCGGAAAAAAGCCGGATTTGTCCGTCGGGGAAAGGCAGGAAGCGGCGGCAGTACGGTTCGTGTTTTACGAGCGGGATCTGGAGCAGTTGGAGCAGATACGGCGGATCGCGCCCGGGATCATTGTGGAGCAAAGCCCGATGAGGCGTGTGGATCCGGAAAGGGTAGTGGACAGCTCAACGCGCGCGGGATATTATATCCTTGCCGGAGATGAGGAAAAAATAGCGGATTTTTTTGGAATGACAATATGACAGAGCCACAGGCCTGCCTGGTTTTGCGGTCAAGGGCATAAGGCAGATGACTGTTTTTTGAAAGTTTTACATTTTATGTAACCGATTGTGTTAAAGTGCTTGACAATACCTTTGAATTGAATTATCTTTAAATATGTAAAAATACAAATCATAAATCATCAAAACAATATATCTTCCCCGCGGAAGACGGGGTCTTGTTTCAAATCAAGTGAGAATAGATGGCTGTTTGCCGCGATTTTATCCGGCGAATTATTTTTTTGCTGTTTTGGTATTGCCATAACGGTGTGCAGCATTGCGGTTAAAATGTGACTGTTCGAAAGGAGAAACAAGGTGGATAAGAAAAAGATTGTAATGTTCGGAAGCTACGTCGCTGATCTCACGGGAAGGGCGCCGCATTTGCCCAAGGCGGCGGAAACGGTGTTTGGAGACGAGTTTAAGATGGGGCCGGGCGGCAAAGGGAGCAATCAGGCGGTTGCCGCATTTCGTGCGGGTGCAGATATTACGGTCGTCACAAAAATTGGTAAAGATGTATTTGGCGAGTTGTTTTTGGATTTTTACAATAACGAGGGGATGGCGACCGACCATGTGTTGCAAGATGAGGAGAAAGGTACGGGTATCGCGCTTATTTGTGTGGATGAAGGTACGGGACAAAATCAGATCCTTGTTGTGCCGGGGGCGTGCACAAATTTTACAGACGCCGATCTGGAGGAAATGCGCAGCCTGTTAAGGGAAGCCGATATTCTGCTGATGCAGTTCGAAGTCAATCTGGATGCGCTTGAAAAAGTGATGCGCATGGCAAAAGAGGAAAACGTGACAGTCGTACTGAACCCCGCGCCCGCCCGCGACATTGGAAAAGATATTCTTGCGATGTGCGATATCATCACGCCGAACGAAGTGGAAGCGGAGGCGCTGAGCGGTGTAGCGGTGACGGGAGAAAAAAGCGCCCGGCAGGCTTGCGGTGTGTTTCATGCAATGGGGATACCGCATGTGATCATCACGATGGGTAAGCTGGGTGTATTTGTCAGCACGCCGGACGGCGACCGTATGGTGCCTGCAAGGATCGTAGACGCTGTGGATACCACAGGCGCGGGTGACGCCTTTAACGGTGGATTTGTGGCGGGTATCGCCGAGGGAATGGATATGTTTGGCGCAACTGAGTTTGGAAATGTGGTTGCGTCATTGTCTGTGCAGAAATTTGGTACGGCGCCGTCGATGCCGCATCGGGCTGAAATCGACAAGGTTTTCTGTCGGGAAAGGGAATAAATATGAAAAAGCTCGTAGCGGCAATTTTGTTATGCCTGTGTGTGGTCGTATTGTTTTGTGGATGCGCAGTGTCGTGGGATTCTGTAAAGGACGATACCGCGGT
Organism: Christensenella sp.; assembly: GCF_034927525.1. Taxonomy (NCBI): domain Bacteria; kingdom Bacillati; phylum Bacillota; class Clostridia; order Christensenellales; family Christensenellaceae; genus Christensenella; species Christensenella sp. Next base: position 8,091 of record NZ_JAYFPU010000142.1, on the reverse strand, counting down.
CGCGCGTACCGGGGATATGACGATCGATTATCGCCTGCTGAAATATTATCATGCGCAGCAGAGTATCAGTGAGGAGATCGCGCAGCAGTTGTTCCGCGATTCGGATATACAACAGCAGAGCACAGCGGAGCTGACGATGGAGGATTCGTTGCAGCAGCTGATGGCGCAGGCTGCGGTCGCGCAATGTGCAGGTGCTGATATCGCGGTAGACAAAGAAACAGCGGAGCAGGAAGCAAGGGAAGAGCTTGGTGCGAGCGGCTATGATTATATGCAGAACTATACGGAGCAGCTAAAAGCGAAAATGGATTTAACCGACGATGAATTGCTGCAAACGGCGGCAGAGATGGCATATATCCGTTCTAACTGCGACGCTGTATTAAAAGACGTTGTGCAAAAGCTGCCGTCAGGGTTAAAAGAACAGGAAAAAAGGGACGCAATCTACACGCAGATCAAAGAACTTGCGGACAAAACAGATGTGGCACAATTGTTTCCAAGGGAGAAGAAGGCAAGCCTTGATTATGGTTTTTTAGCGGATCAGGCGATGCTGTTATTCTGAAAAAATAAAATTTATGCAATCGGTTACTTTTTTTCTTAAAATCTATTGACATTACTTTTCAGTAATGTTAATATTGGCAATGTAATCGGTTGCGTAAAAAATTCGGCCACTTTACTGATTTGAAACAAATTTGATGATTTTGTAAGCTACAACTAAAAAATCGGATATGCCTAAGGAGAAAATTCAGTATGGCAAAGGGAAGATTGGTCAATGCCAACAACGTAAAACCTTTTGTATGTGACGAAACGTATTCTTCCAAACTCTTGATCGGTGATGAGGTCGCAGGCTGCGAAGTGATCAACGTCAACGAGGGAACACTGGGAGCGCATCAAAAGACTGCGGGCGGTACGCACGAAAAAACAGAGATTTATTACATTGTAAGCGGAAAAGGCGACGTATGGCTGGATGAAACCTGCTATCATGTCGTTCCGGGAGATTTCATCATTATCCCGCCGGGAACCTTTCATTACATCGACAATACAATGAGCGACGAACCGTTCGTGCTGATGACATTCTGGGACAGACAGGAAAACAACGACGTGTATTTTGCCAGAGTGAAGGCGTGGGGAAAATCATTCAAGACGATCGACGAAGACTAAACGGGCGGCAGGCCGCCCGCACATTGCATTATTTCAGACCGGAAAGCAAAGCGTATCGAAACAAAGCGGTACGAGCAAGCTCCAAATAAGAGACATCCTTATCAAACAAAATATTATTTAAACAAGCAATGCAAATCTTGCATAGTTTTGTTTAGCGATTAAAAAAACCAGGAGGAAAACGAAATGAAGAAAATGTCCAAAATGATCTGCATGGTAGTTGCGGTAGTGATGTGTGTAGCGGTCTTCGCTGCCTGCAGCCCGGCACCGGCTGCGTCGGAATCGCCTGCGGCGTCCGAAAGTGCACCGGCTGCATCGGAAGAAACAACAGCACCGTCTGCTGAGGCATCGGAACCGGCTGCGGCGGGTGGCACAGAGATCAACCCGGCGGAGTATCCGGTAGCGATCGCAATGGATTCCAAGAACCATCCTGTACACAGAATGGTACAGCTTGGATTCTTGAAAGCTGCGAAACAGCTCGGTTACACGGACGCACAGGTAATCGGTACAGAGGGCGGAGATGCGAACGAAGTGTATACGGCATGTGATACGTTTGCTGCACAGGGCGGCAAAGGCCTGATGCTGTGGCGCGGAGACGACACTGCTTTCCCGACACTGAAAAAGATGGAAGCGGCAGGCGTTAAAGTCGGTATCGCTCACTTCAAATTCGTCGAAGAAGACGGCACGCTGCCGCAGGGCCTCAACTTTAACCTGGCATGTGATCCGGCTGAGTACGGCGCAAAAGTAGCAGACTTTATGGCAGAAAAGCTGAAAGGCAAAACAGGCACGATCGCAGTCACACAGAATACGAAAAACAACACAGAAAATGCTGCAGTAGAAGGCTTTACAAAGCGCATGGAAGAACTGAAGATGGATGGCATCACTGTACTTGATGCTGAACTCGAAGGCGCAGACGCAACACAGGCTGCCAACGTAACGGCGGCGATCATCCAGAAGAACACTGACCTCCTTGGCGCGTTCTCCACAACGGGCGGCGGCAGCGCTTCCTGGTCCACGGCTGCGCAGAAAGCCGGCAAGGCAGATGATGATCTGGTACTCGTAGCGATGGATATCACGGAAGAGAACCTGAAATATCTGACGGACGGTAAGATCGACGCGCTGGTATATCAGCCGCTGTATGAAGAAGCTTTCCAGACGATGGAAAATCTTGACAAGCTGTTCCGCGGCGAAGAAGTTCCGCTGTGGACAGTACTCAACGCACCCCTCGTTTATGTTGGTGGCACGGGCGAATCTGATCCGGCAACCTACCAGACATACATTGACGAAGTAAAGACATGGTTTGAGCAATAATTGAGGACATAAAGCATCGACCTTGATGGACAGGTGCGGGGAGCCGGATAAAGGCTCCCCGTCCACAAGGTTTCAACCTATAAGGAAGTGAGAAAGATTATGGGAGACTACATACTCGAGGCGATTCAGATAACGAAAAAATTTCCTGGTGTGATCGCGAATGACAATGTGTGCCTGAATGCGAAAAAGGGAGAGATCCTGGGATTGATCGGCGAAAATGGCGCCGGAAAATCAACGATACTCAAGATATTGAATGGCATTTATCCAAGTGGAAGTTATACGGGAACGTTAAAAATAAATGATCAGGTGGTTGAGCCCAAGAGCCCGCAGGATGCGATCGAGCTGGGCATCGGTTTTGTGCCGCAGGAGATCAACGTACTGAACAATTTCAGTGTGGCGGAAAATATCTATATGAGCGACCTAAAGCTTGGCAACAAAAAAGCGAAAACAGTCAACTTTAAGGCTTTGTTCCAAAAAACAGAAAAGTTGCTTTCTGCCAATCAAATCGATCTGGACCCCAAAGCGGACGTCAGGAAGCTTTCTATCGGACAGCAGCAGATGCTGATGATCGCGCGTGCTCTCGCAAGTGAGCCGCAAATACTGATTTTAGACGAACCGACGACATCCCTTTCGACAGCGGACGTGGAAAGCCTGTTTGAAGTGGTGAGACATTTGAAGGAAAAAGGAACCAGCGTCATTTTTGTTACGCATAAGCTGGCAGAGATATTGGAACTCACCGACCGCGTGACGATCTTGCGCGACGGTAAAAATATCAGCAGCTTTGACAAGGCGGATTATCAGTCGGATAAGATCATTGCCGATATGATAGGCCGTAAAATGGACAACCTGTACCCAACCAGAAATGCAAAAATAGGCGACGTCGTCCTCGAGATCAAGGGGCTTAGCGTTGCGCACCCACATGTCCAAAACAGAAATCTGATCGAAAACGTGTCGCTTGAAGTGCGCGCGGGGCAAGTTGTCGGCTTAGCGGGGCTGGTGGGCGCGGGACGTACGGAAGTCGTCTCTACCATTTACGGCATGTACAAGCCGAGTGCGGGGCAGATGTTCATGAATGGCAAGGAACTGAAGATCCGCAATACGACGGACGCTGTAAAAGCTGGGATCGCGCTTGCAAGTGAGGACAGAAAAAAATATGGCTTGAACTTTGTGTGGGACATCAAAAAGAATATTGCCATTTCCAACTTAAATGCGATTTCTGCCGCAAACATCTTTGTGTCAGGGAAAAAGGAAGAAAAGCGCGCAGACAAATATTTTAATGAAATGCATATCAAGGCACCTTCCTTAAAAACCAAGGTCGGTACATTGTCGGGCGGAAACCAGCAGAAGGTCGTGCTTGCGCGCTGCCTGAATGCGGAGCCGAAGCTCATCATTTTAGACGAACCCACAAAGGGGATCGATGTTGGATCGAAAAACGAGATATATCAGCTGATCAACCAGCTTGCCGAAGAGGGCAATGCGGTGCTCATGATCTCTTCGGAATTGCCCGAGCTGATGGCTATGAGCGATCATTTTATCATCATGGCAGAAGGCAGGGTCGTCGGTGAGCTCGATAAGAGCGAGGCAACGGATTCCAAGATCATGGAAATGGCTGTGTCAACATTCAAGTAAGCGGGGGGCATTTACTATGGAAAAAGAGTTAAACAGGCAAAAAACGGGAAAGGCTTCAAAGATATTTTTGAATCCCGCGTTTAGTATTGCGATCCCGATCGTGATCATATGTATTATAACGGGGATCATAAAGCCGAATTTTGCATCGATCGGCAATTTGCAGGCAATACTTACGACATGTATTTTTATCGGCACGGCGGCGCTCGGACAGAGCGTGGTCATGATGGCTGGGGAGATCGACCTCTCTGTGGGCTGTGCGGCAGGCTTTAATGGCATCATGTTCGCAACAGCGGCTGTGACATGGGGGCTTGATCCTTTCCTGAGCGTTGTGATCGGCCTGATGTTTGGCGCATTGGTCGGATTTATCAACGGACTGCTGGTGGCAAAGCTTGGCATGGTGAACTTCATCGCGACGCTTGCGACGATGTTTATTACGCAGGGCGTAGGGCTAACGATCTCACAGGGAACGCCTGTGGGGCCGCTGCCTGATATTTGGATCGATATCGCGGTCGCAAAACCGGCGGGGCTGTCCATCATGTTCTTTGTATTTTTAGCGCTTTATGCGGGACTGTTCATCATGATGAAGGGCACCAAGATCGGTACCAAGATTCTGGCGGTCGGCGGCAATAAAAATTCCGCGCTGATGGCAGGCATCAATGTGACGAAAGTCAAGTGGGGCGTATATATTCTGTCAGGCGTGCTTGCGGCGGTATCCGGTATTTTTTCGGCAATCGCGATGAGTGCGGCTTCTTCTGAAACGGGCGTTGGTATGGAATTCCGTACGATCACGGCGTGTGCAATCGGCGGCATCAGTTTTGCCGGCGGCAAAGGCTCCATGATCGGACTTATCATCGGTATTTTATTTATCAACGTACTCAACAATGCGCTGCAGGCGCTTGCGGTGGAATCCAATGTACAGATGGTCGTCATCGGTATCATTTTGATCGTTGCTGTGTTGATAGAGATGCTGCGCGACAAGATGGAAGCAAAAAGAGTAGCGGCATAGACGCCGATGGGGGATAGGAGTATAACGATGGAAAAACAACTGTCAATAAAAAATGAAACGTTGTGGACAAAGTTTGTACATTCAAATGAATTCGGCGTATTGGTTCCGCTGGTGGTGCTCGTCATATTGACGGGGCTTGTCAATGCCGACTTCCTGACGGTGGGAAACTTTACCACGATTTTGAAAAATGTGCCCTTCCAGGGGATATGCGCACTGGGTATCATGTTTGTGCTCATCACCGGCAAGGTAGATATTTCGGTGGGCAGGGTCGCAGGGCTTGCGGGCATGATCTTTCCCTTCTGCATGATGCGTCTCAATATGCCCATCCTGCCGTCAATCATCATTGCGCTTGCGGTAGGCGCGGCATTTGGTTTGCTCAATGGCTTTTTGATCGTCAAGGTCGGCATGCCGGACTTCGTGGCAACGATAGGCACGCTGTATATCGCGGGCGGCCTTCGTTTCCTGCTGACGGCGGGTTATCCGCTTACGGACCTGCCCTTTGATCTCGGCGCGTGGGGCGACCAGGTGGTGCTGGGCGTATCGTGGCCGTTCTGGATCATGATCGGGCTGTTCATCATTGTGGCGTTCGTACTAAAAAAGACTTTGTGGGGACGACACCTACTGGCAACGGGAGACAACCAGGAGGTTGCGGCGCTTGCAGGCATCAAAACGGTGAAGGTCAGGATGACGGCACACATGCTGTGCAGCATTTTTGCGGCGGCGGCAGGTATCCTGTTGACGATCGACGCCAACAACGGATTGCCACAGAGCGGCGATGGCTGGGAATTTCGTGCGATCGCGGCGTGCGCGGTCGGCGGCGTCAGCCTGTCGGGCGGCAAGGGATCTGCGATCGGCGTGCTGATCGGCGTACTGCTCCTGTATATTCTGGAGAACGCCCTCATCATGATGGGGATTCCATCTACGATGCAAAAGGCGGTAAATGGCGCGGTGCTGGCTGTGGCTGTATTGTTTGACATGTATAAGCAGAACAGGAAAATCAAGGCCTGACCAGCGAAATATGGGCTGCAAATGTTGAAATAACTGATATTTATGGTATGATGAATTTATCATCACACCGGATAGAATCTTTGGGGGAAAGCGGGTGATGAAGCACGCAGGTGCACTTAGGGGTAAGGAGTACGGATTGATGCGAAACAAGGTAACGATCTACGATGTGGCGGACAGGTTGGGGATTTCTACCGCGACAGTGAACAGGGCGATCAACAACAAGACCTGTGTCAGCGAAAAAACAAGGCAGCTTGTGCAGCAGACCGCAGAAGAAATGGGATATCGGCCGAGCAAGACGGCGTCTTCGCTCAAGAGAAACCCTAAAAAAATAGCGGTATTGTTTCCAAGGACTGTGCATGGCTTTTTGTCGGAGGTGGAACGCGGCGTAAACAAAGCGTTTGAAGATTTAGAGGACTATGGCGTTTACGGCGAGATATTCAAAGCGACAACAGGCGATCATGCGCATTACATCGAGAAGTTGCGTGAGATAGCCAATGCGAATTATGATGGTATCGTGATATTGCCGGACTTTGACGAGTCTTCGGTCAGCAGCGTAGTAAGAGAGCTGAATCAGGAAACAGATACGGTATACGCGACTGTCACATCGGATCTGCTGGACTCGGAAAGATTGTTTTCGGTGCAGAACAACGGTGTTGCGGCGGGTAAGATGGCGGCGGAGCTGTTGTCCTATATGATACCTGACAAGGGGAGGCCGGTGGCCCTCGTAACGGGGCAATTGAGCTCTCAGGTTCATCTCAAGACGGTGGAAGGTTTCCTGTCTGACCTTGACAGCTATGGCTTTCACTTTGCGGGCGTGTTCGAGCACCATGACGACCAGCAGGAGGCGCGCGACCTTGTGGAAGTAATGCTGAAGGAAATTCCTGATCTTGGCGGTATTTACTTCAGTTCGGCAAACTCAGTCACATTCTGTTGTCATCTGCGCGAGCTTGGCCGCGCGAATGATATGGCGATCATTGCATCCGACGTATTCCCGGATATCGTAAAGCTGATGGAAGAACATGTCATCAACGCGACGATTTTCCAAAATCCTTTTTCTCAAGGCCGTTTGGCTGTACAGTATTTATATGAGTATATGGTAGAAGGGCGCAAGTTCGAGGAGGACGTTGTCCTGCTCGATCCGCAGATCGTGCTTAGAAGCAATCTACCGCAGTTCTCAAAAGTCCTGAAGCAAATGAAGGACGACGTGATCCTGTAAATACTGTTTGTACCTGCAATCCATATGATTATTTAAAACATCAACTGCTTAATTCCATGTAAATGAAGCGAGCGTGTTTTGTTGTTGCTTTTTTGCAGGGAAACGGGCGGACGATATAGATTTATGAACCAACAGATGTAGAAACGGGCAGCGAAGGAGAAGGATATGAATATTGATTTAACAGGAAAAACCGCGGTAGTCACCGGTGGATCGGGAGCGATCGGCAGCGCGATGTGTGAGTACTATATTGCTTCCGGCGCACAGGTCGCCGTGGTGGATATGAACAAAGAGAAAGGCGAAGAAGTATGTGCGCAGCTGCGTGAAAAGGGTGGCGATGCACGATTCTTTGCGGGAGACGTATCGAGCAAGCAGAGCATGGAAGATATGTGCGCGGAGGTGCTTGACGCGTATAAAAAGATAGATATCCTCGTCAACAACGCCGGCGTTAATGTAGGGCCGGACGGTCGGAAGCATATACAGGATTTTGCGGAAAGCGATTGGCACAAGATCATCGATATCGATCTTTCGGGGGTCTATTATTGCTCCGCGCCCATCATCAGGCATATGGCGCAGAGAAAGTACGGACGCATCATCAACGTATCGTCCGTTGTGGGGCGTGTCCCGCTGCGGAACCAATGCGCGTTTGCGGCGGCAAAGGCGGGCGTGATCAACCTGACAAAAGCAATGGCGATCGAGCTGGCGGAGGACGGCATTCTGGTCAATGCCGTTTGTCCCGGGTCTGTGATGTTTGAAGGAACGAAGGCGCTGT
>NZ_JAYFPU010000330.1:0-2874 GCF_034927525.1 Christensenella sp. | reverse complement strand
GTCACGTATCGTCCGCAGCGTCCTCTGCACATGCGTGCATGCCTCGTAATGGAATGAAAGAATATCCCCTTTCCTCACGTCGAACATGTCTACCGCACGCTCCGGGTTTACAACCATCAAATGGATATCCAATGGGATTTCCGTCATGTCGTGCATCATCCTGACAAAATCGGTTCCGAGGGAATAATTTGGCACGAATACCCCGTCCATAACGTCGCAGTGGAAATAATCCACGCCTGCCCGTTCCATTTCCCGTACCTGTTTTTGCAATTCTTTAAAATCCGCGCACATCAGCGACGGCGATATTTTTCCTGTCATTGCACTTCCCTCACGGATTGATTACGACGCGCTTGCCCTGCTTATTTTCCGCAATGGCTATCCCTTTTAGGATATCGTCTAATGGAAGCCTGTGTGAAATGAATTTCTCGGTGTCCAGTATCCCCGATGCAATCAACCCCACCGCCTTCATATGGTGGATGGGCAGCGAACCATGCGTGCCGTGTACATTCAATTCCTTATAGTGGATTAGGTTTGTATCCATAGTGACAGTCGTCCCGTGGGCCAATCCGCCAAACAGATTCACTCTGCCCCTGTTTTTCGCGTAACGTAGCGCATCTGCCTGTGCCGCGGGTGACGGACATGCTGTAATGACTACCTCTGCGCCCATGCCATCCGTTTCCTGCATGATCCGTTCATATGCATCTTCTTTTGCAGGGTTGATAAACACATTCGCAGAAAATTCCCGCGCTGCGTCCAGCCTTTCCTCGTCCAACTCGACAACAATAATTTTTGTTGCGCCCATCAGGCGCGCAACCTCGATAATCATACATCCAATCGGCCCCGTTCCAATAATCACGACCGTATCTCCCAGTTTGATATTGGAAAGCTCCGTGCCGTTAAGCACACATCCGAGCGGTTCCGCAAGCGCCGCCTGATCGTATGAAATGTGATCTGGGATTTTTACCAGCGGACCATACGCCAACATGATCTTGTTTAGTGGAATATATTCCGCAAATCCGCCCTGGAACTGGTAACCTGTCGCGTAATTGATCATACAGTTGTTTGAAAAACCGGCTTTGCAGAATTTACATTCTCCGCAGGGAATATCCGCGCCAATCGCCACTCTGTCGCCGATCTTCCAGTTTTTCACATTTTTACCGACTTCCGCTACCTCTCCGGCAACTTCATGTCCGATGATGCACGGCGTCTTGACCCGATCGTTTCCATAATGAAAAATACGGATGTCCGATCCGCAGATCGCGCAAGCCTTGACGCGCACCAGTATTTCATCGTCTGTTATTTCCGGCTTGGGCACCTCTTTTACGACCATTTTATTCAATTCTTCCAATACAGCAGCTTTCATTTGATTTCTCCTTATTCCATAATAAAAATGACTCGGTTTGAGAATTCTTTCTTGTCTCTTACCATTTCAAACGCACTGTTCATATCTTTCAATGGGAAGCGATGCGTAATGAAAGGTTTTACGTCCAGCTTTCCGCTCGCCATAACATTCAGTACGGTTTCCCAATCGTTCTTTTGCTTGGTATAGCTTGAATTCCACGTACCCATAACCGCCAGTTGTTTGCGTAAAATCTCCCAGTAATCTTTCTGGGAAAGTTCCATACCGCCCACGGGATTTCCCATCAGCACAACCTTTCCCTGAGGTTTTGCCACATTCAGGCATCCGGCATAGGTTGCCGGTACTCCTGCCCCCTCAACCGCAATATCCACACCGCGCCCCTGCGTGATTTCCCGTATACATTCCTGCCAATTTGCGTCCCCGTTGTTCACTGTATACGGAAATCCTGCCTTTTTTGCAAATTCCAGCTTTTGGGCGTCTATATCGAGCAAGATGACCTTTCCCGCTCCCCATACCTGCGCCAAAGACGCCAGCATCAATCCAATCGCCCCTGCACCGAAAATCGCGACGCTGTCACCCAGGCAGACGCCTGCCCTGGACAATGCGTGCAGCGAAACCGCGGCAGGCTCCGCCATTGCCATTTCCTCATAGGAAAGCTCTTCGTCGCACATAACTAAATTCCATGTCGGCACCGCAATATATTCGGCAAAACCGCCGTCGCAGCGCGAACCGAAATAGTTATAGTTCCTGCACGATGCATATTCCCCTACCTCGCACATATCGCACTTATGGCAGGGAATCAGAGGAAATACCGCCGCTTTTTTATGCAGGAAAGTTTTATCCACCCCGTCTCCCAGCGCAACGACCTCTCCTGCGAATTCATGTCCGGGAATCGTTGGAAAATGATAGGTGCCTTTGCTGTAGATCCTGCCTATATCCGATCCGCAAATCCCCGCCGCCTTAACTTTTAATAAAACTTCTCCTGCCTTTGGGACGGGATCGCCGACCTCTTCATACCGCAAATCCCCGATCCCATGCAAAACACCTGCTTTCATCGTTTTACCTCCATTCGCCTGTTTCTAAAATGATATTATCATATATGATTGACTTTGATAACACATGGCGTTATTATTAGATAAGAATCATTGTTTTGCATAAACTCGCTCATAATCAATCAAATTCATGCAAATCTGGAGGAGAAACGTCATGCTAGGGATTGAACGCAGACAGAATATACTTGACCTGCTATCGGAAAACAAATTCCTGAGCGTACACAAGCTTGCTTCCCTGCTTTATGCGAGCGAATCAACGATCCGCCGAGACCTTGAAGCCCTTTCCAGACTCGGCCTTATAAGCAGGACGTTTGGCGGCGCGGCGTTAGTGGAGGGAATGAACGCAGAGATCCCTCTCGCCGTCCGCGAAGACCAATATAACGTACAAAAAGAGGCCATCGCTGTCATGGCCTCAAAATTGATACACCCTGATGAGATTTTGATCGTCGATTCTTCCTCCAC
>NZ_JAYFPU010000262.1:0-7731 GCF_034927525.1 Christensenella sp. | reverse complement strand
CTGCAGATCGAAAGTGGCGCGCTGCCTCTTGATTTGAAAGAAATCGAAGTGCGCTCCATGAGCGCGACACTCGGCGTAGGCGCTTTGCAGAACAGCATTCAGGCGGGGCTTATTGGTCTTTGCATCCTGTTCATTTTCATGCTGATCATATACCGCATACCGGGACTTGTAGCGTGTATGGCGCTGGCTGTTTACGTATGTTTTGTCATGCTGCTCTTGGGAAGTGTGCCGGGGGTGCAGCTGACCTTGCCGGGGATAGCCGGTATCATTTTAGGTATCGGTATGGCGGTAGATGCAAATGTAATTATCTTTGAGAGGTTCAAGGAAGAATTCCGTACGGGAAAAACATTGCGGACCTCGGTGGACGCGGGCTTTAAGAAAGCTTTTATCACGATTTTGGACTCCAACGTTACAACGCTGATCTGCGCGATCGTACTTGCGGTCTTCGGCGCGGGTACATTAAAGAGTTTTGCCTATACGCTGATCATCAGTATCATCGTATCGATGATCTCTGCGCTCCTGATCACAAGAGGTATTTTGAAGATGTTTGTCAATCTGAACATCAAAAACCCGAACGTCTTTATGGCTAAGGCGAAGGAGATTCGCGCCGCGGCCAAGGCGAAAAAGGAAGGGGGTGCTGCGTAATGTTTACAAAGAACCTTAAGTGGTTTGTATTACTGCCCATTGCGATCATTGTGATTGGCGTGATCTTCGGCGCTCTCAATGGCGGCCTCAACCTTGGAATAGACTTCACGGGCGGCAATATTACAACAGTCGAATTTGGTGGCGATTTCGATACGGACGTTGTGAAGCAGGCGCTTGATAAGAATGGCATGGGCGATTCGCCCATCGTACAGACGGGTGATAATTTTACGCAGGCACAGATACGTATGAGACTGTTGCCGGATGAAGAAGAACAGGCGAATACAAATTCAGCTATTATTGCAGATATTCAGGAGACTTACCCGGATGCAACGATCGCGTCTGTTGATCGGGTCGGCGGTGTGACAAGTTCGGAGCTGATCCGTAATGCGATATTGGCGGTAGCAGTAGCGTGTGCGTTGATGCTCATATACATCTGGATCAGGTTTGAACTGTATAACGGGATCAGTGCTGTTGTGACGCTCATACATGACGTTGCGATCATGATCGCGGTGGTATGTATTTTGCGGATACAGATCAATAGTGCGTTCATTGCGGCCTGCCTGACGATCATCGGTTACGCGATCAACAATACGATCGTCGTCTTTGACCGTGTCAGGGATAACCTAAAGGTAATGGGGTTAAAGCAACATACGCGCAGCGACATTGCGAATATCAGCATCAAGGAGACGTTGACCAGAACGATCAATACGTCGATCACGACGCTGATCATGATCCTTGCACTTTACATTTTTGGGGTAGAGGCGATCAAGGAATTTGCGCTGCCGATCATTATCGGCTTGCTTGCCGGCGTATATTCGTCCGTGCTGATCTCTGCTCCGTTGTGGGCGCTGATGGCGGACAAGTTCGATAAAAAGAAAAAGGCGCAGAATAAGACGGGAAGCAAGAAAAAAGCGCAGCAAAAATCCAAAAAGAAAACGGTAAAAGCATAATAAGGAAAAGACCTTCTTAAAACAAGGAGGTCTTTTTTGAAAACAAGGGTTTATGGATGAAATATGTTTTGAAGCAAAAACCGCAGATAAGCGACGATCGCTCATTGATCGTGGAGCTGAGTAAAGAACTCGGTATTTCGCAGATGACAGCGCGGCTTTTGTGCGCCCGCGGGATCGTGACTGTAGAAGCGGCGCGCTTGTTTCTGAATCCGGATGTTTCTCAGCTGAATGATCCGTTTTTGTTCCGCGATATGCGCGACGTGGTCAGCATGATAAAGCATACGATTGCTGTAAAGGGTAAAATATGCGTTTATGGCGACTATGACGCAGATGGGACATCTGCGTGCGCTATCTTGTATCAGGTGCTGAAAAAAATGCAGGCAAAGGTAGAATGCTTTTTGCCTGACCGTATGGAGCACGGTTATGGGCTTTCCATTGAGAGCATAGAGAAGCTTAAGGGTACAGAGCTGCTTTTGACTGTGGATTGCGGAATCACCAATGTTGCGGAGATCGCGCGGGCCAGAGAGCTTGGCATGAAGACCATAGTGACGGACCACCATGAATGTCCGCCTGTTTTGCCGAAAGCGGATTTCATTATCAATCCCAAATGTCCGGAGGAAACATATCCATACCACGACCTTTGCGGCGCTGGGGTGGCTTTTAAGATCGCGCAGGCACTGCTTGGCAAAGATGCGCTCGCTTATATCGATCTTGCGGCACTGGCGACTATTGCGGACATTGTTCCGCTGCAGGGCGAAAACCGTGCGATCGTGGCGCTGGGATTAAAAAAGATCAACAGCGACCCAAATCCGGGGATCGCGGCGCTGGCGGCGCTGGCTTGTCCCAAGCGCAATGAGATTGATGCACAGACCGTCTCGTTTGTTTTAGCGCCGCGCATCAATGCTGCCGGCAGGATATCGACGGCGCGCATCGCATTTGAATTATTGAGCGATACCAATGAAAGCAAATTGGAACAGCTTGCAAAACAGCTGTGCGAATTGAATACGGATCGCCAGAAACGGCAGGAGAAGGTCGTGAACGAAGCCATCGAAATGGTAGGCGACGCAAAAGACGGAAAAATCATCCTGCTCTATCGAAAAGACTGGGACATCGGTATCGTTGGTCTTGCGGCGTCGAAGGTTTCGGAGGCATTTGTGCGGCCGACAGTATTGCTGGGCGGTACGGAAACAGACGGTGTATTTACCGGCTCTGCACGCAGCATAGACGGTGTGAATATTTATGAAGCGCTCAAGTCGCAAGCGCAATTTTACGAGAAATTTGGCGGGCATTCGGGAGCGGCAGGGCTGACGATCAAGGAAGATAATCTTAAGCAGCTTGCGTCGCGCCTGAATTCCTATATGAATGAGCATTATGAAGACGACGTGTTCCGGCCGGTCAAATATTACGATATGGAAGTGAAAACCGGCGACATCGGCAATAAGCTGATCGAAGAATTTGACCGCTTGCGGCCGTTTGGGCATAAAAACGAACAAGTTGAGGTGTTGGTCAAAAGGGCTTCTATACGGGATATTCGTCCGATTGGGGAGGATAAGCACGCGAAGTTTCGTATTGAAGAAAACAAGCGTTCTGTGAACGGCGTTGTATTCGGTATGCAGGCGGCGGACGTTCCGTCGGTGGCGGATGTGGTCGGCGTACTCAATGTGAATTCGTTCGATAATAAGCCGCAAATGATCGTCAATACTTTCTCCTTTGACGAGACCTTAAAGCAGCAATATGATAAAGCAAAGCGGTATATCGAGACCTGCGCGTCGCCGTCGGATGTAGACAAGGAAATATATTTTTGCGAGCGTGAAACGCTCTTGCAGGTATATGTGATATTAAAAGGGGTCAGCGACCAGAAAATATCATTTTTGGATGAAGGTGCGATGGTCGCCTTCCTGAAAAAATATGTTGATGGTCTTAGCGCGAGTAAGATTGCCTTTGGGACGCTGGTGCTTAGCCAGATTGGATTGCTAGAAATACAAAAAAGTGATAGAATACACATTATGATCAAAAACGGAAAGCGTGATCTTTTGGAAAGCGCGATCTATCAGAAATTTTCTTGAGAGGGAGAACCACCAATGGATCTGAAAACAAAAATTAGAGATATTATGAATTTCCCGGAGCCGGGCGTCATTTTTAGGGATATCACCACCTTGGTCAAAGACCCGGATGCGTTTGCCTATGTAACAGATACGTTCACAGAGCGCGTGAAGGATGAAAATATCGATATGATCGTGGTGCTGGATGCGCGTGGCTTTTTGTTTGGCGCTCCTGTTGCGTATAAGCTGAGAAAAGGGATCGTACCCGTCAGAAAAGCGGGGAAGCTGCCTTCAGACGCTTTCCATGTGGAATATCATCTGGAATATGGTACGGATAAATTTGAAATGCACACGGATGCGATCGCTCCGGGGATGCGTGTGGCGATTTTTGACGATCTGCTCGCGACGGGCGGCACGGCAAAGGCGGCGTGTGACCTAGTGGAGATGGCGGGCGCGGAAGTGACCTCGCTCAATTTTGTGATCGAGCTTACAGACCTTGGCGGACGCGACGTTCTCAAGGGCTATAACGTATATTCTCAGGTGCAGTACTGAGAAAGAAAAAGGGGAAGTTTGGGTGTCGGACTATTATCAGGACTTTATAAGACGGCATAAACTGGAATATGACGCGGGCGTTGAGAAAGCGTTTGCTATGGCGGAAAAGGCGCACGAAGGGCAGCTCCGCCATTCTGGCGAGCCCTTTTTTACCCATCCCCTGGCCGTCGCCGACATCATTGCTGATTTGGGATTGGACAATACGACGATCATCGCTGGGATATTGCACGACGCGGTGGAAGATACGCTGCTGACGATCGATGAGATCGAGCAGGAGTTTAACCCCGAGATCGCAAAGCTTGTTGATGGCGTGACCAAGCTCAAAAATTACGATTTTAAGACGCGCGAAGAACAGCAGTGGGAAAGCCTGCGCAAGATGTTCCTTGCGATGGCTTCCGATATCCGCGTGGTCATTATCAAGCTGGCCGACCGCCTGCACAATATGCGGACGCTAAAATACCAGTCCGAAAATAAACAGATCGAAAAAGCGACGGAAACGCTGGAAATTTATGCGCCTCTGGCACACCGTTTAGGTATCAGCGCGATCAAGTGGGAGCTTGAAGACCTGTCGCTGAAATTTCTGCATCCGGATGATTACTTTGAGATCGCCAACAAGATCGCTTCTACGCGTGTGGAGCGCGAAAAGCAGATCAACTCCGTCATTGCCAAGCTGGAAGACAAGCTTGTGGAAATGAAAATCAAAGCGGAGATCGAAGGCCGGCCCAAGCATATCTACAGCATCTATAAAAAGATGAAAAACAAAAACAAGGTCTTTGAAGAGGTATATGACCTGATCGCGATCCGCATCATTGTTTCGAGCGTCAAGGACTGCTATGGCGTTCTGGGGCTTGTGCATACGATGTGGAAGCCAATACCGCTGCGCTTTAAGGATTATATTGCCGTGCCAAAGCAAAATATGTACCAGTCGCTCCATACGACGCTTTTGGGGGACGACGGCAAACCGTTTGAGGTACAGATCAGGACGTACGACATGCACCGCACGGCAGAATATGGTATTGCCGCGCACTGGAAGTACAAGGAAGGCGCGAAGGGCGGCAGCGATATCGACGCAAAGCTTTCGTGGCTGCGGGAGCTGATGGAATGGCAGAACGACATGAAGGACTCCAAGGAATTTATGGAGACCTTGAAGGTCGATATTTTTGCGGACAACGTATTTGTCTTTACACCGAAAGGGGATGTAAAGGATTTTGTGAACGGCTCTACGCCGCTTGATTTTGCTTACAGCATCCACAGCGCTATCGGCAACAAGTGCGTTGGTGCAAAGGCAAACGGTAAGCTGGTAACGCTTGACTATAAGATGCGTACAGGCGACATCATTGAAATTATGACGTCAAATACAGCGACGCCCAGCAGGGATTGGCTGAAATTTGTCAAAACGACGCAGGCACGCAGCAAGATCAAACAGTGGTTCAAAAAGCAGCTTAAGGAAGAAAACATCGTCAAGGGACGTGAAATGCTGGAAAAGGAAGCCAAGCGGCAGGGGTACCAGCTGCACGAGCTTCTTAACAACGATTGGCTGAGTGTGCTTTATAAGCGTTTTACGCTCAATTCCTTAGACGATATGTTTGCGACGATCGGATATGGTTCCATCACGGTCAACCAGATACTGCTTAAGCTGATCGAGCAATACAAGATCGCCAAAAACATCGATACGGGCAGCGACGAGCTAAAGATCGTCAAACGCACAGGCAAGGGTTCGGAGGGCGATATCACAGTCAAGGGCAGTACGGGACTCGCGGTGCGCTTTGCGAAATGCTGTAACCCGGTGCCAGGGGATGATATCATCGGTTATATCACGCGCGGGCGCGGCGTATGCGTACATACGAAGGACTGTAAGAATCTAAAGGAAATGAGCGTGGACAAAGACCGGCTGATCGACGTTGCGTGGGTGGCAGACCAGACCGCGACCTATAACGTTGAGGTGCAGATCGTGGCAAATGACAGGCCGGGGCTGATGGTGGAGATATCGCAAGCGATGTACAATGCCAACAAGGATATTACCGCGATCAACGCGCATTCTGCCAAAAACGGCATGGCGAACATCTCGCTTCGGTCGAACATCACCTCGGTGGACGACCTAAACGACCTGATCAACAAGCTGCGGAATTTGAAGGGCGTAAAAGACGTGTTCCGCGTCAATTATTAGAGATATGAGAGCAGTCGTACAGCGTGTAAAAAATGCTTCCGTTACAGTGGAGGGCAATACCATCAGCAGCATCGGTGCAGGCTTGCTGGTGCTTGTTGGAATAAGCGGCGACGATACGCGCAGGGACATGGAATATATTGCGGACAAGTGTCTGAATCTGCGGATATTTGAGGATGCAAATGACGTGATGAACTTGTCGCTTAGGGATATCGGAGGGGAGCTGTTGCTCGTTTCGCAGTTTACGCTTTACGGTGATGCGCGCAAGGGAAGAAGGCCGAGCTATATCCATGCTGCGCCGCCGGACGCTGCGCGGGATATGTTTGCGGAGTGTGTCGAAGTGTTCCGTGGAAAATGGGAAAAAATACAGACAGGACAGTTTCAGGCTACGATGGACGTGTTTCTTGTGAACGACGGGCCGGTGACGATCCTACTTGACAGCAAAAAGGAATTTTGAGTGATGTTGATTGAAGCGGTTATTACAGGACGCGAAAGCGGGTTGTTTGAAAATTGTTATATCGTGCGCGCGGATGGCGCGGATGAAGCGGTTGTTATCGATCCGGGCGAGGGCGCACAGGAGATCATAAGGCAGCTTGACAAGCTTGGACTTGGTGTTTCGCATATCCTGCTGACGCATGGGCATGCGGATCATATTGCGGCGACGGATGAGCTGCGGGACAAATACGGCGCGAAGGTCGCGATCCATGAAAAGGACGCGGACATGCTTGGCATACCATCGCGGAATTTATCTGCGTTTTTGGGACGGGAGTGTAAGCTTGCTCCGGCGGATATTTTGCTTCCGGACGGGGATACGATCGATGCGGCAGGGCTTTCCTTCCGGGTGCTGCACACACCGGGGCATACGCGCGGCGGGGTTTGCTATCTTGTGGATGACGTGATCTTTTCCGGGGACACGCTCTTTGCAGGCTCGATCGGGCGGACGGATTTTCCGGGCAGCGACTGGAATGAAATGGCGCAATCCCTTGCGTTGTTAAAAGGGATGGAGCGGGATTATGCTGTTTATCCGGGACACGGCGAAGCGACGACACTGGAGCGGGAAAAACACAGCAATCCGTTCATGCAGGGATAACTTATGTTTTCCTTATATACGAACACACCTGAATTTTACAATGACATTTGCGACGAAATTCGTCTTTTTGTAAACGAAAAAAAGATTCCGCTTGTGGAAAAGGACGGAATGGATGCCGGACATTTGCTACGTCATTTTTTGTGGCGCGATGAAAACGGCTGGCACGGCAGGGCGGCGTATTACATTGACGGCGAATTGAAGCAGGAAGCGAATGTGGCGCCGGACTTTTCAGACGATGGAAAACAAGTAGACGTGACACAGGATACGCTGTTGGCAAAGAAGCTAAGG
>NZ_JAYFPU010000350.1:0-5774 GCF_034927525.1 Christensenella sp. | reverse complement strand
AAACAAAAACCACCGGTCGATTACGCTGATAAAAGCGACAGGATACCTACCATTCCAAAGGAGGAAATGACAATGAAAAAAATAGTGATCGGTTCTGACATGAGTGGCTTTACGCTCAAGGAGGCTGTGAAAAAGCATCTGGAAGGGCTTGGCTTTGAGGTAACAGACGTGGGCACGCTCAGTCCGGATCAACCGGTGGAGTATTATGAAGTCGGCAGCAATTTAGGACAGGCGGTTTCCAGCGGACAGTTTGATCGCGGCGTCGTGATTTGCGGCACGGGCATGGGTGTGAGCCTCATTGCCAACAAATATCCGGGCGTATACTGCGGGCTATGCGAATCTGTATATGCAGTCGACCGCGCGCGTACGTTCAACAATATCAACGTACTTGGCCTGGGCGGGTTCTTTGCCGCACCCGAGCTTGGATGCAAGATGGTGGATACCTTCTTAGAAACCGAATGGAAGCAGGGCGAGGACGCGGGAACAGCCGCGGTGCTCGAGGCCGCATACAAGTACATGCAGGAGCTGGAAAAGAAATAAGCGGAATATGAAATAAAAAACAGGCTGCATATCAGGCAGCCTGTTTTTTGTATCATATGATTTTTCAGGGATTGACGATGTTGACAGGATTTTCTGCAAGGAACTGCTTTAAGTTGTCCACCGCGATATCCATCAGGCGCTGGCGGCTTTCCTTGGGCGCCCAGCTGATGTGCGGGGTGATCAGGCAATTTTTCGCACCCAGCAAGGGGTTGTCTGCACGGATGGGCTCTGTCGATACAACGTCGAGTCCTGCCGCATAGACCTTGCCGCTGTTGAGGGCGTCGGTCAAATCCTGTTCTACGATCAGCGGGCCGCGGCTGTTGTTGAGGATGATCACACCGTCCTTCATTTTAGCGATCGTGTTTTTGTTGATGATGCCGTCTGTCTCAGGGAACAGGGGGCAGTGCAGCGCGATTACGTCGGATTTTTTTAATAAGGTATCCAGATCGACATATTCGCCGATGGCTTTGGCTGCTTCGTTCTGGTAGCTGTCGTAAGCGATGACCTTCATACCGAGCGCCTTGGCGATGCGTCCGGTCGCCTGACCGATGCGCCCAAAGCCGATGATGCCCATCGTCTTGCCGGCAAGCTCACTGAGGGGATAATCCCAGAAGCACCAGTCGTCGTTGTTTGTCCATCGCCCCTCGTGGACTGCCTGGTCGTGATGGCCGATGTGGTGGCAGATCTCCAGCAGCATGGCAATGGCGAACTGGCCGACTGCGTCTGTGCCGTAGGTCGGAATGTTGGAAACGATGATGCCCTTTTCTTTGGCAGCATCCACATCGACCACGTTGTAGCCGGTTGCAAGCACACCGATGAAGCGTACGTTTTCACAGGCGTTAAGCGTTTCGCGCGAGATCGGCGTTTTGTTGGTATAAACGGCGTCTGCGTCGCCAATACGCTCGATGATTTTGTCTGCGGGCGTACGGTCATATACGGCAAGCTCGCCAAGAGCGCCGAGAGCGTCCCAGCTCAGGTCGCCCGGGTTTTCGGTATATCCGTCAAGTACTACGATTTTTGTCATCAGGTTTGCTCCCTTCTCAGTCTTCCAAAAGCGCCCATGCGCGGTTGATCACGCGCTTGGTGTTCGCCAGGATCAGGTCTTCGTCTTCATCCTTCCACGGCTTTACCTCAAACGAGAGGACATAAGGCGCTTGCGCATTGAAGAAGCCTTCTTCTTTTAATACGCGGAAGAAATCCAGCAGCTCGGGCACGTCGTTTGCGCTGTTGGGATAACCAAAGCGCGGATGCTGGTCGCCGTAGGCTTCGCAGCCTTGCACTACAACGGCGTTGCCGATGTGGAAATGTGTGATGTACGGACGCAGCGTACGTACGACGAACTGGCTTGTCTCGTAGGTGGTCGGAAAGTGGCTCAAATCCACCATCAGGCCAAAATTGTTGTGTGTGGTGCGCATATCAGCCGCGAACTGCGCCGCATAAGGCGCAGGGCCGATGAGCGCTGCTTTGTCCATATCGAAATCGAATACTTCGAGCTCTACGATCATGCCTTTTTTGGCCGCGTAATCGCATACCGCGCGCGTGGTCTTTAAAAGCTGCGCATAGGCCTGGTCCTTGGTTGCTTCCTCCCATTTGCCCGCCAGAAAAGCGATGCCCTTTGCGCCAAGGTATTCCGCTTCATCTACAGCTTCGATCAGCGTGGCCTCGGCAGCCTTGCGCCCCGCCTCGTCAATATCGTTGGGGTTGAGCTTAGGGCCCAAAAGCCTTGGTTGCGCACCGTAGCAGACCTTAAGATGCGACTGTTCCAAGATATCCTTTGCCTGCGCACGCGTCGCGTCGTCTGCAAATTTGCACACCTCCAGCGCATCGAAAAAGTCGTCTTTCGCAATCGTGCGGATAGATTCCAGCACATCGCGTTTCGGATGGCTCATCCACTGGATGGTACCGACCTGAAAATATTTATGGATCGAGTCTCTCATGATTTTTCTCCTTTGCTTCTATGTATTATTTTAAATTATTCTACGGGAAGTAAGAATATTTTTCCGCCTGCTTTTTTCTCAAACAGGTCAAAGGCTTCCTCCCACTGCGTAATGGGAAGTTTATGGGTGACGAGCGGCTCTAGATTCACGCGGTGCTCGCCAAGCAGCTTAAGCGCCATACGCCAGCTTGCGTTGCGCGAGCCCATAGAACCGGAAAAGTGCATTTCCTTATAATTGATCGCTTCAATGTCGAATTCGATTTTTTTGCCAGTCAGACCGATCTGTGTGAAATAACCGCGCTTCTTTACAAGACGCAGCGCAGTATTGATCGCAGGCGCTGCGCCCGAGCATTCCAGCACAACATCCACGCCGTAATTGTCCGTCACGCGCAGGATGAGTGCCTCAAGGTCGTCCTTTTGCACGTTGACCGTATAGTCTGCGCCCAGTTGCTTTGCGAGGGCAAGCCGTTCTTCGTCGATATCGGTACCGGAAACGATGACCGTTGCGCCATAAGCCTTTGCGACCTGCGCTGCCATCATACCGATAGAGCCGGGGCCGGAAACAAGAACAACGTCGCCCGGATTGATCACGGTAAGATCGCCCACGGCGTGCGTCACACACGCGAGCGGCTCGGTCATGGCCGCGGCGGTAAAGCTCACGCCTTCGGGGATGTGGTGCACGCGGTCTGCGGGAACAACAGTATATTGGGTGAAGATGCCGTTGTACCAGTAGCCGAGCGTCCTGCGCCCGATACAAAGATTATACCAGCCTTCGCGGCAAAAATCGCACTTACCGCAATAATCGTAGGCAGTCTCCGAAACGACGGGGTCGCCGACCGCATAGCCGGTCACGCCCTCGCCCACCTCGTCAACAACGCCGGAAAATTCATGTCCGGTGATGACGGGCGGGTTCACGGGGATCGCGATATCGCTGTGGTAGATATGCAGGTCGGAACCGCATATACCGGCCTCCATGATCTTGATCTTGACCTGTCCCGGAGCGGCGTGAGGGACAGGCATATCCCGAATTTCCATATTACCCGGGCCGGGCGCGTATTTTACAAGAGCTTTCATTTTATTGCTGTTTTCCATTGATTCAAGCCTCCTTTTCAGATAGGATTTCTTATTTATTGGTGGATCGCCATGCCGTCCGCGTCAAGGATGCTCTCGTGTATCATTTCGCTGACGCTGGGATGTGCAAAAATAACATCTTCCATATCACTGGTCGCGGCTTCGAACTGCACAAGCGCAGCCATGCCGGAGATCATTTCCGTCACCATAGGGCCGGCAAGGTGTATGCCGCGGATCACGCCCGTGCCTTTATCGGCGATGATCTTGGAAAAACCGTCGCTGCGCTCTATCATGGCGCGGCCGTTGCCCGAGGCGGAAAAACGGCCGACCTTGAGCGCTCCTTGTTTTTCTGCGTCGCCCTCGCTAAGGCCGACGGACGCAAGCTCTGGCGAGGTGTATATGCACTGGGGCACGGCAGCATAGTCTATTTGCTGCACATGGCCGAGGATATTATTGACCGCGATGATCCCTTGGTGCGAAGCGACGTGCGCGAGCTGGATATTGCCCGTGATATCTCCAATGGCATAGATAGTCGGGACGTTGGTGCGCATATGGGTGTCGGTAGAGATATATCCCTTGGACGTTATTGCCACGCCTGCCTTTTCAAGAGCCAAATCAGCGCTGTTTGGCCTGCGTCCCGCCGCAAGCAAAACTTTTTCCGCTGTGAGGTTTTGCTTTTTTCGGTCGGGCGAAGTATAGGCAATCTTAACGCCGCCCGCGTCCGGCGTTATCGCCTCAATCGCGTGATCCAGGAAAATATCCACACCGTCGCTTTTCATCGTCTTTTCAAGAAGGGCGGATTGTTCCTCGTCCATATTCGCAATCAGGCGGGGAAGCATTTCTATCACAGAGACCTTACAGCCCATGCGTGCAAGAGCCTGTGCGATCTCGCAACCGATCACGCCGCCGCCAACGATGGCGAGGGATTTGGGCAGCGTGGTGAGCTTCATGATATGGTCGCTGTTCAATATACTGTTTCCGTCTGCCTTTGCAAAGGGGAGGTCGGAAGGAGCGGAACCTGTGGCGATAATAAAATGATCTGCCCTGATTTCCTGTCCGCCGGCGCTTACGCGGTGCGCGTCCAGAAATTTGGCTTCGCCAGTAATCACGCGCACATTGTTTTTCTTTAAAAGATAACCAACGCCTCCTGTAAGCTTTGTAACGATATTGTCTTTATTTGACATGACCGCGGCAAAATTTACGGAAACGCCGTCAGCCTCGATGCCGATTTCTTTTCCGTTCCTGACTTCATGCAGCAGGTTTGCCGAATGCAGAATGGCCTTCGTGGGAATACACCCACGATTGAGACATGTACCGCCCAGCTTATCCTTTTCGATCAGTGTAACCTTAGCGCCCGATCTGGCAGCATGGATCGCCGCCACGTATCCGCCGGGGCCTCCTCCTAAAATAACGATTTCCATTTGGATGCAGTTGCCTCCTTATAATATGAGTCTATAAATCAATGATTCCAAAGATATTGATAAGTGGGGGTATTGGTGTTAAAATCTACTCAAATAAATGTATAAACTTACTATAATCTATGATACAAAATATTTCAATATAAAAAACAAAAAAATATTTATTTTTTCAAAAACGTATTTTTCAAAAAATTTGGAAGCACTGATATAAAAAGCCTATAATAGCCTATATTAAGCTTTTTTGGCAAAAAATATCAAAAAATATCTTGACACATTTCCTGAAAAAACCTATAATAAATTTAAGTAAATTTTATAAAGATTAGCTTAAATAATATACCCCCGACAAATCGTTGCGATATAAATATTACCCAATCAAATATCATAAATAATAGTAAGGAGTTACGATCATGCCAAAATCACTTGTTGTGGATCCAAAGGCAGTGCGCACGCCGGGTACGCTTACGTTTGCGGATATCCCGCTCAATGTATACCAAAAAACACTGAAGGACGTAAAAAAACAATTTCCGGAGGAAGATTTAAAGCATATCTTTGAAGATATGAGGCTGATCCGTGAGTTTGAAACGATGCTCGAGGGTATCCGTACAGTCAAGACATATAACGGAATCGAATACTCTTATACCGGCCCTGCGCATTGCTCGCACGGGCAGGAAGCGTTTGCTGTGGGCGAGGCGTATGTGCTCGATACGAACGATTATTCGCTGGGCACGCACCGTGCGCATGCAGAGGTTCTGGCACGGGCAATGTCCGCGATCCGCGAGCTTCCGGAAGACGAGCTCTACAAGATCATG
>NZ_JAYFPU010000089.1:0-3059 GCF_034927525.1 Christensenella sp. | reverse complement strand
CGAACAAGTTATGTATTGCAATATTATCAATCATTTCAGCCTTACCACATTATGCGGTTTCGATCTTTTCCGCATCCTTCAAATCCAGTTCTTCGATCGCCCACTCACGCATTTTGTATTTCTGGATCTTGCCGCTTGCCGTCATTGGGAAACTATCCACAAAACGTATGTAGCGCGGAGATTTGAATCGCGAAAGACCATCCCTTACAAAATCAATCATTTCTTCTTCCGTCGCTGTTTCGTCGTCCTTCAATATAACACACGCAAGTACTTCTTCCCCATAGCGTTTGTCCGGCACGCCGATCACCTGTACATCGCGCACCTTGGGGTTGGTATACAAAAATTCCTCGATCTCGCGCGGATAGATGTTCTCTCCGCCGCGGATGATCATATCCTTTAAGCGGCCTGTAATCTTGAAATAGCCGCCATCGTCCATCGTTCCTAAGTCGCCCGTATGCAGCCAGCCGTCTTTGTCGATCGCCTGCGCCGTCGCCTCAGGCATCTTGTAATACCCCTTCATGATGTTGTAGCCACGAGCCACGATCTCTCCCTGCGTGTTATACGGCGCATCCTCGCCTGTTTCCGGATCGATGATCTTCGCTTCCACGCCGGGGATCTTTTTACCTACCGTCGCCACGCGCACTTCGATCGGGTCCGTCGTGGTCGTCATCGTGATCGCGGGGGACGATTCCGTCTGTCCGTATGTGATCGTGATTTCACTCATGTTCATATCTGACATCGCGCGCTTCATGAATTCGATGGGGCAAGGCGAACCCGCCATAATGCCCGTGCGCAGCGTTGAAAAATCATATTTGTCAAAATCCGGATGATCGAGCATGGAAATAAACATCGTCGGTACGCCGTGCACCGCCGTGCATTTTTCCATCTGGATCGCGTTCATTACCTTGACGGGATTAAAGTGGTCGATCAGAACCATTGTTGCGGCGTGCGTATACGAAGCCATGACCCCCAGCACACAGCCAAAGCAATGGAACAGCGGCACGTTGATACACAAAATATCGTCGTGCGTAAACTTCATGCAGTCGCCGATCGCCATGCCATTGTTGACAAGATTGTAATGCGTAAGCATAACGCCTTTGGGGAATCCTGTCGTTCCCGACGTATACTGCATGTTGATCACATCATGGATATCGAGCTCGCTCTTACGCTGCGCAAGTTCTTCCGGCGTTACTTTTTCTGCAAATTCAAATAACGCATCCCACGCGAACATGCCCGGCTGATCTTCTTTATCAAGAAAGATCACATTTTTCAAAAACGGCAATTTAGAAGCATCCAGCTTGCCCGGCTCACATTCCTTGAGCTCCGGACACAGCCCGTTGATATGATCGACATAATTATTGTCCTTCACGCCCTGCATCATGATGAGCGTCGTCGTATCGCTCTGCTTAAGCAAATATTCCAGTTCAAACTGCTTGTAGTTCGTATTCACCGTGACCATCACCGCACCCATTTTAGCGGTCGCAAACTGCGTGATGATCCATTCCGGATAATTGCTTGCCCAGATAGAGACTTTATCGTCCTTCTTGATCCCCATACCCATAAATCCGCGCGCGATCGTGTCTGTCAGCTCGTCGAATTCCCGATATGTATAGCGTATCCCCAGATACGGCGAAACCACCGCCTCATGATCCGGATATTGCTGCGCCTGTTTGGTGAGTAAGTCCCCTATCGTTATTTCCATCAATTCAGACATACATCTGCCTCCCTGAAACCTATTCAAAACTTAACCAATATATTTTACCAAATATGAAGCCTTTTCGCAACCGATCATGCAATTTTTTAGCGCGATCTAAGAAATGTTTGATAGGTTTCAGTGAGACCATGCGCAAACGGCGTGTAAGAAAAGCCGAGCGTTTCACCTGCTTTGCCGCCATCGTATAATTCGTCCTGATCGAGCGGGAACGGCAGCGGGATATTATCTCTGTACACCTCGTCTACCGTTACCTCTTTTATGTTCAGGGGATGGTCTGCAAACGTACCAAGCAGTTTTGTCAGACTTTTATACGTGACCTTTTCTTCCCCCGCAAGGTTATACGCTTCATCATATACAGCGGCATTGCCCACACAGCCCATCAGGATGCGTGCGATATCTTTGACATACACAAACGAAAACGCACAGTGAGAATCTGTCGGAAGCGGTACTTCCTGCCCCCTTGCCATCAATTCAAAATAATACGATTCACGCGGCGCATAATTAAAAGGGCCATATACGAACGCAGGGCGCACGATGGTATATGCGACACCGCTTTTTTTACAAACTTCCTTCAGCTCATTTTCCAACAGCATTTTGCCATACGCATATTCCGCACCGGGATACTCTCCTTTTTCTGTAATCAGCGGCGCATCCTCTTTTTTGGGTATACCCGAAGACGGCGCAAACACACTGCAGCTGCTGATATAAATATATTGCTTTGTACCACCCGCAAGCGCCTTTATCATTGACCTGATGTCCCCCCGCCCGTATGCACAGAAATCAATGACCGTGTCGAACTGTTCTTCTTCACCAAGCGCGTTTTGCATGCTCTGCGCATCGTGCCTGTCGGCTTTTATTTCCCTGATCCTGTCATTTTTGAGCGGAAACCTTCCACGGTTCAGCACGCATAACTCAAAATCTGTTTCACGTGCCGCCAAAATGCTGAACACACGTCCGATAAAATAGCTCCCGCCGATCACTAAAACTTTTTTCGCCATATCCATACGCTCCTTTTGCTGCTAATACTAACAAGTTTTGCCACAGGTTGCAACAAAAAAGGCAGGAACCCTATCCTGCCCTTTGGTTTCATTTCTTTCCTCCGCTATTGTATCAATTCCTCATGCGAATCAATGACTTTATCCGCCAGCGAAAGGTCTTGATTGCCCGAATCCGGATTTTGCAGACCGACCGTAAACAGTCCCGCTGCTTTTGCCGCACGTACGCCTGCCGCTGAATCCTCGATCGCGATACATTTGCGCGGATGAACTTGAAGCGTCGCGCATGCGTTTAAGTATACATCCGGTGCAGGTTTTCCACGTCCCGCGTCCTCCGCGCTCTCAAGTGC
>NZ_JAYFPU010000196.1:0-9424 GCF_034927525.1 Christensenella sp. | reverse complement strand
TTAAGGACAGCTGACGGAGGAAAACGTATGCTGCTAATGGGTGTTGATATGGGAACGTCCGGCTGTAAGGCCGTGATATTCGACAAGGAATGGAACGTGGTCGCACAGGCGTACCGCGAATATCAACTCCATTTTCCGGGCGGGGGTCGGCTGGAGCTTGATCCGGAGGCGGTATGGAACGGTATTTGTGAGGTGATCACCGAAGCAAACGGTATGTGCAGGGAGCCTGTGGAGGCGTTGGCAGTATCCGCAATCGGCGACGTGATCATCCCTCTTGGCAAAGACGGCAAAGCGCTTCGTTACTCTATCGTCGATTTCGACGCACGCGGCAAGCAGGAGATCGACGCGTTTGTAGAAGCCTTCGGCGGGGCAAAAAAATTTTTTAACCTGACAGGGATGCCGCCACTGTATCTTGGCAGTCTTGCCAAAATACTGTGGCTTAGGGAGCATGAGAAAGAAGTGTTCGAAAATGTCGCAAGATGGGCGACCTACGAGGACTTTCTGGTAGAGAGGTTCGGCCTTGCGCCAGCGGTCAGCTACAGCGAGGCGGCACGTACGATGCTGCTCGATATCCGCAAAAAGGATTGGGCGGGGCAGATATTGGCGCAAATCCCTATAAGGGCTTCACAGTTGCCGCAGCCGGTTCCTTCGGCGGCAAAGCTTGGCTTTATGGATGCAGAGCTTGCAAAACGGCTGGGATTCAAAGGACCGGTGCAGATCGCGAGCGGCGGGCACGACATGGTGTGTGCGGCGGTGGGCGCGGGGCTCGATGAAGAGGAGAGCGCGACGGCGGTAGATATTGCGGGAACGATCGAAGGGATCGTCGCTGCGATGCCGGACGCGAATACCTCCGACGAGATGCTTGAGAACCTTCTGCCGTGTTATCCGGGATTCACAGGATATGTGACGTTCAGCGTCAATGTGACAGCCGGCTGCGTGGTGCGCTGGTACCGCGACGTAATTGACCGTGACGAGTGGGAAACATGCCGCAAATATGGGGAGGACTTCTATGAATTTTTCCAGCGCGGGGTGGATCCGGAAAATCCGGGCAGACTGCTGCTGATCCCACACTTTTCCGGCAGCGGGAATCCGCATTTTGACCCCGGCGCACAGGGCATGATCTATGGATTAAATCTTGACACAAAGAGAGAAGACATCGGACGCGCGATCGTCGAGGGGCTGTGCTACGAGCTAAAGCAGCATACGCAGGCGTTCGATCAGGCGGGTCTGCACTTAAGCGGGCTGTATGCCGTGGGCGGCGGCGCACGGGTGGAAAAGCAGCTGCAGTTAAAGGCCAATATCACGGGGCTTTTGATAGAACAGGGTGTTGTGAGCGAATCGTCCGCGATGGGGGCGGCGGCTTATGCGGCCGTTGCGATGGGCAACATCAAAAATCCCGCGCAAGCGTTTCATAAAATAAAAAAGCAGGGAAAGGTGTTCCTGCCAGACAAGGAAGCAACAGCGCGCTTTGATGCTGCGTACCAAAATTATGAGATGTTATCACAGCAGATGCATCAATTCGAACAAGCAAAACAAGTTTAACAGCTTTCATTTTATTCAGACTTCTAGGTAACAGAACAAACAAAAAAGAATGCCCACACCGGTGCTGTGTATTTGTTGTTACCTAAAATCATTCAAAAACGGAATTCTAACAATCAAATCATCAGAAAAGGAGAAGAAAAATGAAAGAATTGACACTCGGAGCAAGCGCAAAATTAACGTCGCCCCACCTCTTTGCAGCGATCGTAACAAAGGACGATGCAGGCAGGGTGAACATCATGGGGGCTTCATGGATCACGTTCGCGTCGCTAAGAGATGCAAAAATGGTGTTTTGCATTTCTGATTCGGGCTATACAGGCGGGATCGTAGAATCAACAAAAAAGGCAAGCCTGTGCTTTGTGACGGAAAAAATCGCGGACAAGATATTCAAATGCTGCACGACAAGCGGGCGCACCACGGATAAAATAGAAGCATTTGGCATCGCGCTCAGCGAGCTCGAGGGGTTTGACGTTCCGGTGCCGGATGGAACGGGGGTCGCGTTCAGCTTAGAGCTTGACGAGGTGGTAGGCGGCTGCGACCACGGCATTTATGTATGTTCTGTCAAAAAAGCGGTGCAGTTGTCAGAAGAACCTGTGGTAATGGCTTTCGACGGTTACAGCAGGGTTGGGATTTTGTAAAAGGGGGAATAAAGTTTGAATTATGTACTGGAACTTTCCGGCATCGGAAAGACATTCGCGGGTGTGAATGTGCTGCGCGGTATCGACTTACAGCTCAAAAAGGGCGAAGTCCATGTACTGCTCGGCGAGAACGGCGCAGGCAAGTCTACGCTGATCAAAATCATTTCAGGATATCACAAACAGGATAAGGGCGGGAGCCTTAAGGTGGACGGCAAGGAAATGTCCTTCAAACGGCCCAAGGACGCGATCGACGCGTCTATCCATACGATCTATCAGGAACTGACGCTGTGCCCGTATATGACGGTCGCGGAAAATATTGTGATAGACAAACAGGATCATTTTAGCGGAGGGACGCTCAAAACGGCGGAATTCCGTAAAATCGCGGAAGAAGCGCTCAAAAAACTGGGACAGCCGGACATCGACCCGGATGCGCTCGTGCGCAACCTGTCCATCGCACAGCAGCAGGTCGTTGAGATCGCAAAAGCGATATCTGCGAATGCAAAGATCGTGCTGATGGACGAACCAACGTCGTCGATCTCGCAAAAGGATGCGGACAGACTGCTGCAGATCGTACGTAACCTGCGCGACGAGGGTGTTACGGTCATCTATATTTCCCACCGCCTGCAGGAGATAGGACAGATCGCAGACCGTATTACGGTGCTGCGCGACGGCAACCTTGTAAAGACGGTCGAGCAGAAGGATATTACGGACAAAGAGCTGATCAGCATGATGGTCGGCCGCGACATCACAAATACCTATCCCAAACGCGAAGTAGAGCTTGGGGACGTCGTACTAAAGCTTGACAAGATCAAATGCGAAGGCGTGTTCGAGGAGGTTTCTCTGGAGGTGCGCGCGGGCGAGATATTCGGCATTGGCGGTATCGTGGGCGCGAAGCGCACGGAGATACTTGAAGCGATCTTCGGAATCCGCAAGATCACAAGCGGAAAGATGTATTTGAAGGGCAAGGAGTACGACCCTTCGGAGCCGCGTGACGCGATCAAAAATAAGATCGCTTTTGTCACGGAGGACCGCAAAAAATCAGGATTGGTGCTGTGCCTGCCTGTGATGGAAAATTCAAATATGATCAACGTACAGAAAAAGTCCAAGTTTGGGTACATAGACTGGAAGGCAATGCGAAAAATGGCGCAGCGCCAGAAAGAGCGGCTTTCAATCAAATTAAACGACATTGATCAGCGTGTGGATACGCTCTCGGGCGGCAATCAGCAAAAGGTTGTACTGGCAAAGTGGATGGACTTTGAGCCGGACGTCATATTGTTCGACGAACCGACGAGAGGCGTTGACATAGGCGCAAAGACAGAGATATACAACATCATGGGGGAACTGGCAGAAAAGGGCGTTGCGATCGTTATGGTATCGTCCGAGCTTCCCGAACTCATCAGCGTAACGGATCAGATCATGGTCATGCGCGAGGGTGTGATGAAAGGGATTTTAGACAGAAGTGAAGCGACGCAGGAACTGATCATGAGCCTCGCGACAATGGAATCAAAATAGCAGGAGGAAAACGATGGAAACACTTGGAAAAAACAGAAGTATGATGGGATTTTTGACCAAATACAAAACAGTGATCATTCTGGCCGCAATCATTGTGGTTTTCGCGATTTTGAACCCGGTATTCATTATGCCGGCAAACTTAATGAACATGATCAAACGCGCGAGTTACGTGGCGCTGGTCGGTTTTGGCATGACGTTCATCATTACGCTGGCAGACCTTGACTTGTCGGTCGGATCGATGGCCGCGATCGTGGGCGTTACGCTCGCGATGATGCTCGGAGCAGGCGTACCGCTGATTCTTGCGATCATTATCGTATTTGCCCTTTCGCTGGGTATGGGACTGCTGAACGGTTTCATCATCGTAAAAGGCAAGATCAACGCGTTCCTTGTTACACTGGCGACCATGAACATTTTTAGGGGGATCGCGCTTACGATATCTGAGGGACGACCGACGCCGATCACGGCGGAAGGTTTTGCGGATTTCTTCGGAAACGGTTTGATCGGAGATTTTCTGCCCACGCCGATCGTCATTATGGTCGCATTCTTTGTCCTGACGTTGTTCCTGTACAAGCGTACGAAGTTCGGCTTTTATGTGCGCTGCATCGGCGGTAACCCGGAAGCGGCCCGCGTGGCAGGCATCAACGTAGGCAGCATCAAACTGATCGCCTTTACGCTAAACGGCCTTTATGCGTGCGTTGCGGCACTGATCTTAGCGGCGCTGATGAACTCAGGAATGCCTGACATCGGGTCTGACCTTGCTCTTGACGCGATCGCGGCAGTCGTCCTCGGCGGAACGATCATCGCCGGCGGCTATGGCACGGTTTGGGGAACACTGGGCGGCGTACTGATCATGGGGGCGCTCAACAGCGGCATGAGTATTCTTGGAGCACAATCGCATGTGATCATCCTTGTAAAAGGAATCGTGATTATTCTGGCGGTACTGATGCAGAACGTCTTGAGCCCGGACAAGCTGAAGGCGAAGCCGGCAAAAAGTATGCCTGCGGAAGCGGCTCCCACGAAAGAATAGGTAATCCTTTTCGTTCTTACTGTTTTCCGGTGATTACAGCGGAAAACACCATTCAAAAGATATGTTTTTCCAGCTTTTCCCTTTGAATGAAAAATCTTACAATTTGACGCAAAGCGTCAAAAAATAAGCAAAGGGAAAAGGAGAGAAAAAATGAAGAAAACACCGTTGATAGCAGTGCTTTTGATCTGCATTATGCTGTTTAGCGCATGTGCAAGCGGAGGAGGAACTACGCCCAGTGCAACGACCGATGCGCCTGCCTCGCAGAGTGCGGCGACAGATGCTCCCGCATCTGAGGCGGGAGAGGCAAAGGTACATACAAATGCAGACGCATTTGAGTATGTGAACGAGGCAGGAACAAAATCCGATATCAATCAGTATTACAACGATCTCGGAATCGAATGCAGCGTAGACATCCGCTCTGCGGGCGGCGACGTCAAGATCAAAGACGGCGCAGTTGCGCAGATGCCTACACCGGACGAAAAGTATACGATCGGGTTCTCCGTATACTATACGATCGACGAAGTTGGTTCCATGTACTTAGAAGCGATGAAGGCCGCGGCCGCGGAAGCGGGCATCGAGCTGCTGATCAACGATGCGGACTATGACCAGAACTCGCAGAATCAGGCGATCGAACAGTGGATATTGCAGGGCGTGGACGGCGTTATATTGACACCATGCGATTTCACAGGCGTAAAAGCTTCGCTGGACGCGCTGGAAAAGGCAGGGATCCCGGTCATCTCTCTGGATGCGCCGCCGCAGGCGGGCAATGTGGATGCGATCGTAACCTATGACTGCATCGAACAGGGCAGACTGGCAGGCGAGCTGCTGGAAAAAGCGCTTGTTGACAGCGGGTCGGATATGAAGGGAAAGGTTATCTACAATACGCTTCCTTTTGTCCATCCGAACGCAGTAACGCGTATCATCGGCTTTAAGAGCGTATTTGAAAAATATCCTGATATCGAACTGATCGAACTGACGGGAGAATCGCCGGAGGACCATTACACGGCATTCGAAGGCGCGATCCAGGCAAACCCGGAAATGCTTGGCGCATGGGGGCTTTACAGCTCGGCGACCATTGGCATGAACAACGCCAAACTGGCCGGAAAAATGGAGGACATCCTGCTGACGTCTGTTGATAACGACAGACCGATCCTGGCGGGCATCTCCAAAGATGAAATACTGGGAAGCGCGTGCTACAGCGCGGTGGACGGTTCGCGGATCGCCCTGTCCCATATGATCAACCTGCTGAATGGCGCTGAAATTCCGGGCATCACCTATCAGGAAAATATTGTTGTCACAAAAGACAATGTGGAAGAAATGTTCGGACATTATTATCCGGGCAACACATTGCAGGACTACCTCAACGCGAACTGAGGAAAAGAGTAACTCCCTCCGTTCGCTTGATAAAAGAGATATGATTTGGGCCTCATAAGGGGCCGCAAAATAAAAAACCAAACGGAGGAAAAGAAAATGAAAAAAATGTCATTGGTTGCCCTGGTACTGGTCGTACTCATGCTCTTTGCAGCATGCGCACCCGCACCGGCTGCATCGTCTGAACCCGCCGCTTCGAGCGAACCCTCGCAAAGCGCGGCAGCAGAACCCAGCGAAGAACCGAGCAGCGCGGCACCTTCCGAATCGGCGGCAGCCGGTGCATCGGACAACCCGAACGCTGCGGACTTTGAGTACGTGGAAGCGGATTATATCAAGGACGGTGTCTTCGACATCAACTCCTACTACAATCCCCTCGGCGTAGAATGTAACGTTACCATCAGAGAAGACGGCGGCGTTGTCAGGGTCAAAGACGAAATGACGACAGAGATCCCGAAAGCAAAAGAAAAATTCAAAATCGGTTTCTCAGTATACTACACGATCGACGAAGTCGGCGCTATGATCCTTGACACAATGAAAAAAGCTGCTGAAACAGCTGGCGTAGAACTGCTTGTAAACGATGCAAACTATGAGCAGAGCGCGCAGGATCAGGCGATCGAGCAGTGGATCGAGCAGGGTGTGGACGGCGTGATACTCGCTCCGTGCGACTTCGCAGGCGTAAAAGGATCGCTTGACGCGCTTGAAAAAGCGGGCATTCCGGTTGTTTCGATGAACCCGCCGCTCGCAGGAAATGTAGACTCAGTTATTATGATCGATTGTATCGAAGAAGGACAGATGGCGGCGCAGGCTCTCATCGACGCCCTGAAGGCAGACGGAAAAGAGATCAAAGGAAAAGTCGTTTATCAGTCGCTTCCCTTTGTACATCCGAACGCCGCTACCCGTACCAAAGGTTTCAAGGACTCTTTCGCTGAATACCCCGATGTAGAATTCATCGAGCTAACAGGAACGTCCCCAGAAGAACATTATACCGCATTTGAAGGCGCTTTGCTAGCAAATCCGGACATGATCGGCGCGTGGGGCCTGTACAGTGCAGCTACAGTTGGTATGATCAATGCGAAAAAAGCAGCGAAGAGCGACGTTCTTCTTACCTCGATCGATAACGACAAGCCGATCCTTGCAGGTATCAAAGACGGTTCGGTTCTCGGCTCCGCATGCTATTCCGGTATCACGTCCGCCAACTGGTGCATGATCCAGATGGTCAATATCTTAAACGGCGTGGAGGACATTCCGGCGGCTATCTTCTATGAAAATCAATTCGTAGATGCAAGCAACGTTGACGCAATGTTCGATCATTATTATCCGGCAAGTACTGTTACATTGGATGAATACATGTCTGGTAAAACAGAGTAGGAGAAACTAGCAGCTAAATTTGAAATGAGGTAATTGAAAAATGAATAAGGCACCTGAGTTAATCGTAATGCTCACGCACAACGACAGGACAGTGGAGAACGCAATCGAAGTATTCGAAGCGGCGAAGGATGCACCTGCTACATGTTGGGGATTTAAGGAAGTTGGACTTCCGATCCCTGAGATGAAGATTCTTGTGCAAAAAATGAAGGAGGCAGGCAAGAAAACATTCCTCGAAGTCGTGGATTACACGGAGGAGGGCTGCCTCGCAGTAGCAAAAATCGGTGTGGAATGTGGCTTTGATGCACTGATGGGTACGCTGTATTTTGACTCGGTACGCGATATGCTCTGCGAAAGCGGTGTAGAATACCTGCCGTTTGTCGGAAAGCTTTCTGGACGCCCGAGCGTGCTCGACGGAACGATCGAAGAGATCATCGCCGAAGCGCAGGATCTGGTGGAAAACAAGAACATCAAAGGATTTGATCTTCTTGGCTACCGCTATGTGGGCGACGCGGTCAAACTCAACAGCGAGTTTGTAAAGAGCATGGATGTACCGATCTGTCTTGCCGGCAGCATACAGAGCTACCAGCGTCTCGATGAAGTCAAATCGACGGGCGCATGGGCGTTCACGATCGGCGGCGCGTTCTTTGAGAACAAGTTCGATGGAACGTTTGCAGAACAGATCACTAAAGTTGTAGAGTACATGAACCAGTAACGAAAAAACTGCCAGAGGCGGGTTATGGCATCTTGCTATAGCCCGCTTGTCCGGCAGGAAAGGCGGGACATTAGCTATGAGAGTTCTGTTTATGGGCGCGCATCCGGACGATTGTGAATATTATTGCGCGGGAACACTTGCCAAATATGCCAAAATGGGGCACGAAGTATTTATTGCGATCTCAACCAACGGGAACATTGGCTCTATGACCGCGAAAACAAAAGAAGAAGTTGCGCGTTTAAGGCACAATGAAGCGATCGACGCATGCTCGGTGATCGGTGCGAAGCTCATCTGGATGGGCTTTGACGACGAATACCTGATCGACTCGCGTGAGGTGCGGGACGCATTTATCGACGCGGTGCGCGAAGCGCGGCCGGATGTGATATTCACCACATGGAAAATGAGCGACTATAATCCCGACCATGATATCAACGGATATATGGCGTTTATCGCAAGGATCAACGCATCTATCAAATTGATCGAAACAAAACATGAAGCGACAGAAAAGATCCCGGTCATGTTTTTCTGCCCGCCAACAGGGCAAATGGAATTTATGCCGGACTATTATGTAGATATTTCAGAGGAAATGGAAACAAAAATAACGATGTGGAAACGGCATAAATCCCAGAATGAGGAATGGTGTGGCGACATTTTCGGCGTTGATGTTCTGAAGGGAATGATAAGGACGTGCGAGCATTTTGCCTACCAGACCGGTTCGGGGATCAAATATGCGGAAGGATTCAAGCTATGTAAAACATGGCCGATCGGCGTGGCAGAGCCACATAAGATGCTGCCGTAAAAAAAGGCTGTTTAATCGCAACGCAAAGGAGAAACGAAATGAGAGTATTGGCATTTGGAGCACATCCGGACGATATTGAATTCCGGTGCGGGGGAACGCTTGCCAAGATGGCGGCAAGGGGAGACGAGATTTTTCTGTGGATTGCCACAACCGGCAATATCGGTTCTGTCCAGATGGGCAAGGACGAAATACGCGCCCTGCGTCACAAAGAGGCGCAGGCAGCCTGCGACCTCATCGGGGCGCACTTGATCTGGCTTGACGAGCCGGATGAATTTTTGTTTGACAACGAAAAAACGCGTCTGAAATTTGTGGACGCATACCGCATCGCACGACCGGACGTCGTGTTTGCGCCGCCATATTTCAAGGATTATAACCAGGATCATGATATGACTGGTTACCTCGCGTTTGTAGCGCGGGTGATCGCTACTGTGAAGCTGATCGAAACAGAGCATGAGCAA
>NZ_JAYFPU010000309.1:0-8794 GCF_034927525.1 Christensenella sp. | reverse complement strand
TAATATTCAAAATGGCGGGGGTAGCAGGATTCGAATTCCGACCGGTGTATTTTTTGCCAGTCTATAATTTTTGAGAACCGCTATTTTTAGCCATTTCCGGGTAACGTTTGTTTATATTATACATTGGTTTTACCCTTTATTCGTGTCTGTAAAGGGTACGCTAAAGGGTAAATCAAAGGGTATCCTGGATAAAGGCATCCATACGCTTTGCACTTTCCTTTTTCATGGCTTCTGTCACATGGGCGTAGGTGTCCAGGGTAAAGGCGGCGCTGTGGTGGCCAAGGTTCTCCTGAACGGTCTTGATATCATCCCCCGCCTGTAAGCTGACCACGGCGAAGGAATGGCGCAGGTCATGGAAGCGAAGGGCAGGCATCCCGATAGCCTGGGCCACGTCCTTGAAATGTCTCCTTACCACACTGTGGGATAAATGGCGCCCATCGGCGTGGGTAAATATGAAATCATCGGGGTTCTGCCAGGCACTGCCAGCGGCCAGGCGTTCCTCTAACTGGTTTGTGCGAACGTCCTTTAGTATGGCCATCACATAATTAGAAGCGGTGATCATGCGGGGCTTTCCATTTTTCAGGCTGCCCCAGGTATAGGCACCTTCGAAGCGCTGAAACTGCCTATACGCCCGAATCGTGCCCTTTTCGAAGTCCACACAATCCCAGGTTAAGCCAATGACCTCCGATAGCCTAAAGCCCGTGAACAGCACCAATTTAATGAGTTGGCCGTACCGATCCAAGGGGCAGGCCGCAATAAATGCGGGGATTTGCTCTTTATCCAGTGGGCTTATCTCGAAGCGTTCCACCTTCGGCAGGGTGCAAAGGTCCGTGGGATTGCTTTTAATGTACCCCAGGGTCACCGCCTGAGCCATGGCCTTGTGGAATACCCCATGGATGTTCTTCACGGTTTTGGCGGTCAGTTTCTCACAAAGCTGGTTATAGAGCTTCTGGACATGGTGGGGCTGGATTTTTGATAACTGGGCACCACCCAGGGCCGGGATGATATGGGAGCGCAGCACCTGGGCATATTCATGTTTAGTGGAGTCCTTCACGCCGCCTAAATAATCAGATTGCCAGATATCAAGCCATTCCCCAACCTTTAGCCGTGAAGGGTCCTGATAGGTTCCCCCGTCAATCTCAACGGTAATTTGGGCCAATTTGCGCCGCACTTCGGCCTGGGATTTGCCATAAACAGACTTCTGAATCTGCTTTCCCGTGGCGGGGTCTCTGCCCAGGGTATACCGTGCTTCCCATGATCCATTGGCCCGTTGCCTGATGGTGCCGGCGCCCTGGGCTGCTCTTCCTTCCTTTTTCCGTGGCATGGTGTGCCTTCCTTTCCCCTGGATATGCCCAGGGCTTTTTTTTTTGCCCACCACCTGATATAATACCTCTACGAGTGGTTCGCCGGGTAGCGGGCTTTTCTGCCTCAATCGGGTTAAGATTGGGGGTGATACTATGACAGTGTACGAAGGTTTAATGCTGATGCTTACCTTTGGTGGCTTCGTGGTATTACTTCTATCGTTTCATAAAGACGATAATTAAAGGCATTAAAAAAAGCTACCCTCTCCCCTGATAAGGTTGGGTAGCTTTATCATGTAAACTAGAGGCAGACCGCCAAAGGCGGGCCACTCTTTTCTACCCACATTATACAACGATATGAAGGAATTATCAAGCCCCTGGGACCTGTTTAAGGTTGCCGGGGGTTTTTCTATGGCGGTGATTTGCCCCTTTTGAAAAGTCCGTTTAACGGACATTAGGGGGTATCCCCAGTTTAGGGATACCTGACCCGTCGATTTGACGGGTTAGGGGGGTGCGGTTTTCACTCACCCCCTCTATCCGGGGTTGTAGTTTGGCGGCCGAAAATTCGGCTGTGAGGTTGGCGGTTTTTTCCGCTGCCATTTAATTTTCTGGAAACCTGCCCCGTCGATTTGACGGGTTAACTATTCCTCTACCATAACCCATTCTCAGAATCACTTTTTTTCGTCATTTTCTATGTCTGTACAGGTGTTTTGAGAATCTTTTTAGCCTTACCCTTATCCAAGTACCCTTAGAGGAGTTAAGGGCTTAAAATGCCTATCTGGCCGTATTGCTTCACTCAACGCAAAAATGCGTTAAGTGGCTTATTTCTCTTCCTGGTCTGGGGCACGTTGGTACTCGGGGACCTTGAGTAGATCCTCAGCGTAGGTGACTATTTTTTCTTGACCTTCATCCGACGCGCTATAGAAATATGTTTTTAGTTTTGAAAGGTTATATTCTTCTTCGGAAGAAATTGTTCTGGCTTTTGATGAATCTATCGCACCATCAATAAGTTCAATTTCATCAACGTTCAACGCTTTAGCTATTTTTCCCAATAATTCGCATGTCGGTGCTTTTTTGTTCAATTCGTACTTGTTAATTTCATCTGTTGGGATTCCACATTTTTTTGAGAATTCCTCTCTGCTTAGGTTTGCTTCATTTCTAAACTTTTGAAGATTATTTCCTATAAAATTAGTACCATTTTCGACTATTTTTTTTGTAAATATTTGTGCTAAGGAGTTTGATGAATCAAATCTAAGAACATGAGAAAGAGACTCAACAGAGATAGATGTATAATACTCTAATACTTTTTTCTTTTCATCGTCAGTAAGTGAATCCCATCCGTTTTTTTCCTTGAGTATCGAAGAAGATGGTAATTTATTTATAGAATTTAAAAAATCAGCTGGTGTAGTACCTAAACCTTTAACGATTTTTTCGAAAGATTTAACCGTCGGAGCAATTTTGTCGGCTTCGTAATCCTGAATGGTTCGCCTACCAAGTCCAGATTTTTTCGCTAAATATTCTTGCGAAAATTTTCTACTCTGTCTCTCGCTCTTGAGCTTTTCGCTGAAATATGACATTATTATTAATCCTTTCTTAAGCAACTGTTTAATATTCTTATTGTAGCACGAAGAGACAGAATAGAGAAGCCTTTTAGTTAAAAAAGCGCAAAAAATAATGTGCAGAATGATATTAAACACTTGACGCACATTAATGAACGTGCTAATATATAGAAACACATTAAAATATGTGCCATCAAGTTTTGCAGGAGGAATTTATGAAATTAGATCGGAAAAAATTAGATTTAGCTAAGGCACGAACTTGCTTGTCTACTGCCCAATTGATTGAGAAGGCTAATATCCCAAGCGGGACTTATTGCTCGGCTATTCGTTGTAATAACGTAAGGCCCGAAACCGTCGGCAAGATTGCAAAAGCCCTGGGCGTAGACCCAGCGGAAATTATCAAGGAGGATTAGAAAATGGCAACGCCACGGATTAAATCGGCCCAGGATTTTAAGATTGAGGCCATAGAGGCCCTTAAAGGGCAATTGGATTGTTATGTACTGGAAGAGGAAAAACGGGCCGTACAGGCCAGCCTGGAACGTGTAGAGGCCATTCAGACGATGCGGACCCCAGATAAGCCGGAACGCCTGACCTATTCAGTGCCGGAGGCGGCCATGGTGGTGGGAATTTCCAAAGCCTCTATGTACACCATCGCTAACCGGCAGGACTTCCCTAAGATTCGACTGGGGACAAAGATTGTGATTCCGATCAAGGAGTTTGAACAGTGGATTTCGGACGAGGCCATGAGAGAAGCCCAGCAGTGGCAGGAAGGGTAAGCGTGGAATGGATGGAAGAACAAAGCTATCAAGAAATAGCGGAAGAAATCGCCGGGGATACCACTTTAATGATGTTGCCTAATCCCTTAAAGTATCGGGAGGAATTCATAGAAAAAGCGAAAGCTGGAGGCCATGAGAAGCTTTTACAGCTTTACCGCAACGGGTTGCCGAAAGGCACGAAAAAAAGCGATTCCCGGGAATACTTTTGCACGGTGTGCCGGGGGATCGCTTCGGTGATGGGAGACAGCGACATTTCGTTAATTAATACAATTTTCAAGGGTGCAAAATGCTGCCCCGAACACTGGGACAGCCAGGATTACAATGATCTCGGAACCTTTGGTTATAACGTCATTATCGAAGCTCTTTTCACTGAAAGTATACCATATTCAGATGAGAATTTGAACGAAAATCGCTTGAAAGTGCTTAAACTCACCGACGTTACAGAAAAAGAAGCTGAATGGTTTATTAACGGATATGTACCGAAGGGGCAGGCTACAACATTAGCCGGGGACGGCGGAAGCGGTAAAACGTCTTTATGGTGTTCGATTGCTGCTTCTGTGAGTAACGGCTATTCCCCCTTCTTTGCCAGTGGAGAAACCGACAGAAAGCCCCAAAAGGTATTATTCTTTTCGGCTGAGGATTCAGTACAGCATACGCTAAAAAAGAAGCTTCGGCAATGTGGGGCGAATATGGAAAACATTATCACTGTTGATATAGCCGATGAGCACTTTAAAGATATTAAGTTTAACTCCCCACTTCTGGAATCCTTGGTGGAGGAACACCGCCCGGAGCTGCTGATATTTGACCCGATTCAAGCCTTTATCCCGCCTGAAATGAATATGGGATACAGGAATGCCATGCGCCAGTGTTTAGCCCCTCTAATCGCCATGGGTGAGAAATACGGGGTAACCACAATCGTTGTGGTTCATGCCAACAAGCGAGCGGGGGCATATGGCAGGAACCGAATCGCCGACAGTGCCGACATCTGGGACATTAGCCGATCGGTTCTCATGACCGGGGAGACCAACGAGAAGGGAATTCGGTACATGACCCAGGAAAAAAACAATTATGGCCCGCTTCAAAATACGGTGCTTTTCTCTATTGAAGATGGAGTACCAGTATTTAAAGGCTTTACCGATAAGCGGGATCGGGATTTCGTTCAGGATGACAATTACACTAAAAAGGTTGCCCCAGCAAAGGATGAAGCCCGGGCCTTTATCCTGGACTATCTGAGGGATGGGGAAAAGGAAGTTAACGACCTGGACGGGATGGGAAAAGCCCAGGGGCACAGCCCAAATGCCTTAAAGAATGCAAAGGCTGAATTGAAGAAGGAAAAACTTGTAGCGTATAGAACCAAAAGTCTCGGGCATAAGAAAGGCGTTATTCAGCTTATTCACCTAGAGGGTGAAGCCCTGAAATATTTTAGGCCCCCTAAGGAGGTTTGAAAACCCCTCTATATGAAGCTAAAGCCTTATAAATACTATTATTTCTAAACTAGAGGGTACCACTCTATAAGATAAGAAAACCTATAGGTGAGCGTTCGGCCTAGAGGGGGGTACCTCTATATGTGTAAACCGCATAACTAAGCCGT
Source organism: Christensenella sp. (assembly GCF_034927525.1). Taxonomy (NCBI): domain Bacteria; kingdom Bacillati; phylum Bacillota; class Clostridia; order Christensenellales; family Christensenellaceae; genus Christensenella; species Christensenella sp. The sequence goes on along the minus strand of NZ_JAYFPU010000309.1, from coordinate 3,567 downwards.
TTGCGTTCATGTAGAGTGGTTTTCTCATTTCACACGGTAACCCCTCCAGTCAGCCACAACTTGAAAGGATAAAACATGGAAGAAAAACGGATAATAGAAGCCAGCTACTTCATGAATTTGGCTATTGCCATCATGGAGGATTACGACATCACACGGGTAGAAGCCATCGAGGTGGCCAAGGTCGTGATGCTTAAGGAGACGTTGGAGGATTTACTGGGAAGAGATAGCTATAATAGCGGGTTAGACCGAATCGCTGATACGCTTGAAGTTGTCGCAACCCGTGCTTAGAGTAAAGATTGAAAGGATAACGAATAATGAAAAAATTTAAAATTGATTACGCAATTGATGATAACACCTCAGAAGTGACAGAGGCATGCTTTACGGTATACGCTGATAATAAACAGTCAGCTATTGACCAGGCCAATGAAATTTTACACAACTGCTATTATACCGACGATTACAAGGCTAATCCAAACTGGATATTGCCCTATCAATTAATTATGGTTGAAATGAAAGAAACCATAGAGGCCGCCCAATGAGCGACTTTTTAACCCTACTGGCCGGCGGTTTTACCGTCATGATGTTTTGCGTGATTCCCTGGATCATGCTTTAGGAGGAATGAGCAATGGAAGATAGATCAAAGCAAATTTGCGGTGATTACATGGAAGCCCACCGGGTGACAGTTCCCCAAGGAGCACAGGAGCGAGAAGCCTTTAATCTGGGTTTTGAAACGGGAACGAGTATCGCTATAGAAATACTCATGGATGTTTTGGAACAACGGAAGGCGGCTTGTCATGCATAAAATTGCAGATTTTGAAATGCTGGTTCTGGACGATAGCGCAATTCTTCATGGAATCAAAAAGGGAGATAGTATTTATGGCATTACCTTTGACATTGCTAGAGCAAAGAATGGCGGGTTTGTTATATTCTCCCGTGATGGTTCGGAGCATGCAGAATTAGGTATTATTACTTTTCTGGGGGATGTTTATACCATCACGGATATGAACCACCGGCGGGTTGATATGGGCCATTCCTCAATCATTGGGATTGCGGTTAGTATGGTTCGCAATATTGCTTCTGATCCAGCAAAGACGGCTTGACATGTCACCTGGTGGCGGAGTTTTCCGCTGCCAACCCTATCGCACAATATGCCCTTATCCCCCGGCCCGGGCGGCGGGTTATCCGCCCGAATATAGGCAGGTCTACCACTCCGGTGGATGGCTGTAAACTTCTGTCGGGGCTGCCTGATTAACCAACGAAGGAGGAACGCATGAGCGTGATTATCAAAATTTCATTCAGTGACCCCCAGGAGGTCCGCCCCATATTGGATGCTCTGGAACCTGTTTTACCAGACCATAAACCTAAAAAAGGGCGCACTGATAGGCGGTTTCATCAAGTGATTTTAAGGCCTAAAAAAACGCCGAACCCGCATAAATAGGGGATATGGCTTGACAAATTACCCACATATGTGATATCATGTTACCAACAAGTACCCCAGCGGACGCGCTGGAAGCCAAGGACACACGGCACGGGAACGGGCGCACATGACGTGTAAGCCCCGACCCGTGCTTTTTGTTTGGCGCGGGAACGTCCACTTCCCGCTAGGGGGGTACAAATAGTCGCCCCCCTTCGGAGTTCTCCTTTTACGGGTATAAACCCGGTTGTAAAAAATGCCTACTAAGGCAAAAAACTAGGCAAAATACAGGTATACCCTGGGAAAAACACATATTAAAAACCAAGATAAGAAAGGAATCTGCTATTATTAGCGGAAAACAAAAAATGAGTAATGAAGTTATTGGTAACAACTTGCCATCAAGAGTTGTGGATTTAACAGATCAGTATACAAACTGCGTAGATGAAACTTTCGTGAAGCACAGTGATTTGACATTGATTTCGAATCAAGACATGAGTTGGGACGGTGCGCATTCTGTGCGAGTGTATAAAGTAACAACTTCGCCAATGAGCGATTATGATCGATCCGGTGCAGAGTCAAGGGCAAGCCGATATGGACACATTGACGGACTGGATGCGACAACGGAAATAATGACATTGAAAAATGATCGATCTTTTACCTTTGCCATAGATAAGCTGGATCGAGACGAAACACAGCAGGCCATGCAGGCAGCAACGGCATTAGCAAGACAGATAGGGCTCGTGGTGTTTCCAGAGGTCGAAAAATACCTGTATAATGTTGTGGCAGAAGGTGCAGGCAATAAGCCGGCTCCTAAAGCGTTGACGAAAGAAAATATTTACGATGAGATTATCGAAGCGAACGCTATCTTAGATGATGCTCAGGTTCCTAGCAAAAATCGTGTACTTATCGTACCACCCAAAGTGTATGTTCTCTTGAAGAGATCAGCTGATATTATGATGAGTACCGACATTGCACAAGAGAAAAGGGACAAAGGCGTTATTGCAAATATAGATGGATGCCAAGTAATTAAGGTCCCAGAAAGCCAGCTCCCTAAGAATTTCGGTTTTATGATCACCCACCCAGTTGCTACTGTTGCCCCGCTGAAACTCAGGGATTATAAGATTCACGCAGACCCCCCAGGAATTAGCGGTGACCTCGTAGAAGGTAGGGTGTGCTATGATGCCTTTGTACTTGATAACAAGGTTAAGGCTATCTACTACCAAGAACAGCCGGACTTAAGCCTTAAGACCCTGACCATTGGGAGTCTGGCTTTAACACCGACATTTGATGGAGGTGTGACGAATTATACAGCGGATACAACAGACGCAACGAATGTTATTACAGCTAATGCAGAATATGAAGGTGCAACAGTAACCATTAAGAACGGCAGCACCGTTGTGTCAAGTGGAAGTGCGGCCACCTGGGCATCTGGCCCTAATCCTGTAACCATCACTGTAAAAGAAGGAACTCGCTCAAAAGTATATGAAGTAATAGTAACTAAGTCTTAAGCATTCATGGTCCCTGTCATGCTCCGCGCTGATGGGGACTTTTTTTCCCGAATTGGAAGCACAAAGCGAACGGGGGTGTATACCCTCCCCCTGGTGGTTTCGACTCTCGGCGGCATAGGGCTTTTTTTCTTTTTAAATCAAAAAAAGCGTACGTAAAAAGATGTATACATTTAATAGCCCTTGCGTACGTACGTAAAAATTTGAGAAATACCATTATTGAGGAGGCCCCCATGCTGGATCGTAGACCTATGAATTTCTTATAAAGATTGCAGATGATGCGGTGCCCGATGAACGCCACCGGGAAGCGCTGTCCCTCTACTACCTGGATGGGCTGATCATGGAGGATATAGCCCAGCGAATGGCCTATTGCCATGGTACCGTGAAGCGGATTATTGATAGTGGCAAAGCTCAATTACCGAATCTGTAAAGGGTAAATTAAAGGGTAACCACCCCTATTCCAACCCACTAAAAAACCCCCAAAGCCGCATGGCCAGGGGGTTTTATTAATATTCAAAATGGCGGGGGTAGCAGGATTCGAATTCCGACCGGTGTATTTTTTGCCAGTCTATAATTTTTGAGAACCGCTATTTTTAGCCATTTCCGGGTAACGTTTGTTTATATTATACATTGGTTTTACCCTTTATT
>NZ_JAYFPU010000122.1:0-5870 GCF_034927525.1 Christensenella sp. | reverse complement strand
ATTTTCTTAAACATTTCAAATACCTTCCTATTTGTAGTTTTTGTTCTTAATCCCAAATCTCCGGGTACTCCCAAAGATTTTTCAACTTTGTAATATATTTCATTTTAACTATTATATCATTACAGGCTTTATAGCGCAATTTCCACAGCCACGAAATATATAATATTAAATAATTGTTAAGATTCTTTCATAACTTTAGACGCAATCAATGTCTAAAAGGTTCCAAAAAAGTTTGCAAAAACATTTTTTCATAAAACAGTTGATTTTTATTCGAAATCTGATAAAATATTATAAGTCGGCACTATGGCACGCCAACGTGGCTCAGCTGGTAGAGCAGCGCATTCGTAATGCGCAGGTCAGCGGTTCGAATCCGCTCGTTGGCTCCATGACCGGGGTGTAGCGCAGTTTGGTAGCGCGCTTCGTTCGGGACGAAGAGGTCGCAGGTTCAAATCCTGTCACCCCGACCAAAAAACCTGACAATCATCTGATTGTCAGGTTTTTTAATTCCTATCTCTTTTTCCTAAAATACTGATAATACGTGCATTTGATATTTCCGTTATACAGCTTCCTGCGCTTATCCGCTTTCGCGCCGTATTTGTTTTCAAACTGTTCATCTGCCGTAATCACGAACACCAACGTGTCCTCAAGCGGCAGGAACGTTTTTCCCATATTACGATATAACGTTGCCACTTCCTTTTCTTCCCCCATGCGCACCGCGTACGGCGGATTTGTAATAATAGAAGCGGCGCGCTCCGGCTGCTCAAAGTCCTTCACGTCTTTACGGTCAAAGCGGATCCATTGCGCAACGTCCATATTGTGCGCATGCTCTCTCGCAAGGTCTAAGCTTTTGCGGTCGATGTCGCTTGCAAATATCTGCATCTGCGGCTCAGTGACAAGGCTTTTTGCATAGTCCCGCTCCAACTGGAACGCTTTCTTAAAATCGTTGTCATAGCTTTGCGCGTCAAACCTGCGCTTGATGCCTGGCGCCATACGGCTTGCCATCATCGCCGCCTCGATCGCGATCGTGCCGCTGCCGCACAACGGATCATAAAAATCCCGCGTACGCCATTGTGATATCATAATCAGTGATGCAGCCAGCGTCTCTTTCAGAGGCGCCTGCGCATTTTTCAGCCTGTATCCGCGCCGGTTGAGCCCTGCCCCGCTCGTATTAAGAGCGACTGTCACCTGATCCTTTAGGATGTTGACATAAAGATTGAACACATTACCGTTTTCCGGAAAGCGCTCCTGCTTATACACGCGCTGCATCGCACGCACAACCGCTTTTTTTGCGACAGACTGCACATCCGAAACACTGCCAAGCGCCGAATGCACCGCATTGCCGTCGACCGGAAAACGCGCATCTGAAGGAAGGATGTCCCCAAACGGGATGCTCGTCACCCCTTCAAAAAGCTGCTCGAACGAGACAGCCTTAAATTCTTTTAATACCCAATATATCCTGTCTGCCGTCCGCAGAAAAACATTTGCTTTCGCAACGCCCTGCATATCCGCATCAAAATAAACGCGCGCATCCTGCGTGCTTACATTTTCAAAGCCAAAATCCCGCAGCTCGTTTGCAAGGATCCCCTCCATGCCAAACGCGCAAGATGCATAACACCTGTAATTCACGACTGGTGTCCCCCGATCTTGTTCATCACAAGCCCATTGATGACCAGCTTGAAGGTACATCCCAAAATCTTAGCGCTGTCCTCACACATTTGCATACGTTTCAAATATATCTGTAAAAATTCCATCGGCGTTGCATGATCCTTCATCTTCAGTTCAAACGTGATCTGGTTTTTCTCCTGCGATACACGGATATCCGTCTCATAGATGGAAAGGTTAACGCGGTCGTGTATATCGTTGGAATCGGCCTTTTTCTGTACACGCTTTTTATAAGCGTCCACCTTGTCCGCAATAATAAGCGCAGCGGCGATAGAGCTCACAGGCGCGCCCGTTTCTTCGTCGTGCGACCCGACCGCCGTACAGATATCACATACGTCTCCAAAATCCATTCCCAGCTCCTGCAGTTCGTCAAATAACATCGTCGCACCCGTAAGCGGATGATATTTCCGATTGATCATATTTCCCACGTCATGCGTCCAGCCTGCAATTTTTGCAAGTTCGATCTCCCGTTCGCTGTATCCAAGCTTTTCAAGGATCTCTCCCGCAATACGGCTGACGTAACCCACATGGCGTGGTCCGTGATCAGTGTAACCAAGCGTTTCTAAGTTGCTGTTCGCCTTTTCCACCATCGTCCTGATTTTCTCGTTCTTTTTGATATCCTCAAATGTTATCATATTCATTCTTCCTCATCTGCTTCAATGACATTGATGATGTCCATTACCATACCGGACATCCTGTCTACATCCGCGCCATAAATTTTCGCAACAGCCGACGGCTCCTGCGTCATTTCACTGAAATAGAGCACAACGAATGTGATCGCCGCGGCAAATTCATTTGGTTCCGCAATATAAGCTTCGCCATGTCCTATTTCCTTGTATTTTTTTAGCAGGCCTGCCGCTTTTCCTGCCATATTGTCAGAATAATGCTCTTTGGTTTTTGCAACCAATAAATCAAAAAGCTCTTTGTATCCCGCACCCTTTTCCGCATCGGCCATGCCGACCTTCACTTCCACAACACCACCGTTGAAATACGCAACGTACGGTTCTGCTGCCTTCATACGTTTGAGTATCACAAAGATGTCGTTTTTCACTTCGTCCGGCTGATTTCTGCGTAAAATATAACGCCGCAGCACATGCTCCGCTTTTTCTCCGCCAAATCCGCCGACGATCTCCGCGACCGCACGCTTGATAAACAGATCGCCATATTCAAGTCCCCATAAGATCACATCATTAAGCTTTTTGTCATTTTGCCACATGCCGTGAAATACCTGCTCAGGCAGTTTGATGCAGTCGTTGAGATATTTCATGCGGTTTCTCGCTTCCTTAGGCGGAACCTGATAAATATATCCGACCTCCTCAAACAGCGTTTCATCCTCCATCGCGGCTTTTACATGGCTGACATAGTATGCCGCCACGCTGTCGCCCGGATCAAGCTTTGTGATATCCGTCAGATACTTTACCGCGTCGGGGTAGCGCTTTAGGTTATACGATGCGATGCCCGCAAAGAACAACGCTTTTTCATCGTACGGACTTGTAGACAAAAAGTTTGTAAGGTATTTTAGTGCATCTGCATGGCGTTTCAGTTCGCACAGGGTGATCGCCGCCTTAAAAATATCGTCCTGCACTTCAAGTGGCTGGCGCAAGGCAGCCGCTAGATATTCGTCCGCCTTCTTCATCTCGCCTTTTTCAGTCAAAAATATCGCCATGTTGCAGTTGGCATGGATGTTGCTCTTGTCGATAGACAAGACACTTTTTGCAGCATCAACCGCCAGATCAAGCTCTTTGATACAGTAATAAGAGAGCGCCAAATTATTTTTGGCAAATAATAATTCCGGATTATTGGTATCGATCTTACGCAGCACTTTGACCGCCTGCTCATAGTTGCCGTCGTCGAGCAGCCGTTTCCCCTCTTGTGCCAGTTTTTGATATTCGCGCTCCTTTGCATCCTCTAAAAGCTGGTCTTCATATTCCATTGCATCGTCAAAGAGCATCAGAAAGTCTTCGATCTCGTCAGCAAATTCCCCATACGGGTCTTCATCCATATATTTTTCAAAGCTTTCCTGCGCTTTCTCAAAGTCATTGAGGCCGATAAAGTTACATCCCATGCCGAAAAAACATTCGTTGCGAAGCTCGTCGCTGTGTAACAGCAAATCAAACAACAAGCTGTTCGATTCCTCGTACTTCCCCAGTCCTGTCAGTATCTCAGCCATTTGCATCGTATATTCCGCATTGTCTTTGTCCTTTTCAAGCGCGTGGCGCATCATAGACAAAGCCCCCAGATAATTGGAAGACTCTGTCATCTTCTGTGCTGTCCGCGAATAAAAATCCGCAGGTTTATTGAATTCAAGTATTTTTGCTTTTCCCATCATTATTCCTTTGTTGCAAGTTTTAGCAGGTCATCGAGCTCCTGCGCGTCAAACCAGTATTTTTTATTACAGAACCTGCATACGATCTCTGCGCCTTTGTCCTGCTCTATCATATCTTCTATCTCATTTTTTCCAAGAGAAATCACCATCTGCTCCAACCGTTCCTTAGAACAATCGCATTGCAAGAGAGGCTCCTGTGTATCCAAGATATCCAGCTCCATGCCGTCAAATATTTTTTTCAGCACATTCTCGACCGTGTCCGAAAACGCGTACATTGCAAAGTTAGATATTTCCGGCACGCGCTGCTCGACCGCCTGCAGCGTCTCCTCACTGCAGCCGGGCATGGGGCGAATAATGATGCCGCCTGCATTCACAACGCTCATATCCGTTTCCAGCCAGGTATTGACATACACGATAGACGGCTGTTGCTCAGACGTCATCAGGTAACATGCTACGTCCTCGCCGATCTCACCATTCACGACCGGCGTCTTACCGATATACGGATCTTTGAGCCCAAGGTCTTTGATCACGGTAACAAAGCCTTCTTTACCGACCGCATCCGTAATATTAAAACCGCCTTTTTCATTGGGCGGCGTATTGACCTTCGGATTTGCGATATACGCCTTCATATGAAGGTTTGCGCCACTGACCGCCATCACCGTTCCCGCCGGCCCGCCTCCGTTGATCATCAGCGTAAATTTATCACTGTCATTTTTCAACATAGAGGCCATCATCGTTCCCGCTGCGAGCGTCCTGCCTAAAATGATCGTGCCTACCGGCAGCGTGTCATGGATATTGCGCGCTTCCTCCACCATTTTTGAAATATTGCACGCGCATACCGCAAGTTCCTTGTTGACCATTGCCCGCACCAAAACATCACTCATCTTCTAGTCCTTTCTGATTGCTGTAAACTGTATTCTTTCTTCCTGCTTCGCAGGATGCTTGTCCGTTAAAAACGCATACGCGTTTATATCTTCAAACCCCGCTGTCTGCAGCGCCGCTGTTATTTCTTTCTGCGTCCACGCACGCTGTGTATGACGCTCATCATATCGTTTGTAACCTTCCCCCTCTGCTACAAAAAGGATGATATCCATTGCAAGCAGCTTCGTATTTTCATCGTATGCATTCTGCCAGAAATATGTTTGCCCGTCACCGTCGTCAAAGTAAAATTCATTTCCAAGCACATGCGCTAATTTATAGTGGGAGCTGATGTCGAACAAAAACGCACCGTCCTTTTTCAGGTTGCTGTATACCTGCCTAAAAAACACCGCAAGCTGTTTTTCCTCCAGCACATAATTCACACCGTCACATGCGCATACAGCTACATCTGCAGGCTTGTTCAACACAAAACTACACATATCCCCTGCCGCATATTCCACACACAGCGCCTGCCTGCGTGTCTTTTCCTGCGCCGCAAAAAGCATTTCCTCCGATATGTCCATTGCAACTATAGCAAATCCGGCCTTTGCCAGCGGCAGCGTGATATTACCAGTACCGCACGCATATTCCAGCACCCTGCTTCCCTTTGGCACCTGTGCATGATCTAACAGCTTTAAGATGTATGCCGCCCATTCGTCGTATCCGGCGTCGTACATCAGCGCATCATACACCCCTGCAAGCGCCTCATACTGATCACTCAAAATCCGTTACCCTCAAGAAGTATTCTACACCATTTAATAGTGCCTGTTCGTTAAATTCAAAGCAGCTTGCGTGCAGCGGCGGCGTATCCTCGCCTTCGCCGATCCCAATGAACGTATAAAGACCGGGTATCCTGCGCTGATAATTCGAGAAGTCTTCCGCCATCATATATGGTTTAACAAGCATCGCTTCATCCGGCCCAAAGCGCTTGCGCGCTTTCTCGTACAGCCCGCCGTCATTGACG
>NZ_JAYFPU010000038.1:0-6777 GCF_034927525.1 Christensenella sp. | reverse complement strand
TCTTCAATTCCAGCGCATGGGGACAGGTAGATATCCTTGTGACAATGATGATGGTATTGACGATCTGGCTGATGGTGAAGGACAAGCTTGTGTTTGCGTCCGCCGCGTTTATGCTGGCGTTTTTACTCAAGCCGCAGGCGATCATGATCGCTCCTCTACTCTTATATGTACTGATACGCAACATCGTACGCAGTGAAAACAGGAAAAAAGGCATCGTGACGCTTCTTTGGTCGATCGGGGTCATGGCAGCGCTGTTCTTCCTGGTACCGCTGCCGTTTGGAGCAAATCAGGAGCCGTTCTGGCTTGTAAACCGGATGCTGGGGACGATAGGGCAGTATCCGCAGGTGACGCTTAACGCATTCAATCTGTACGGTATGCTGGGCGTCAATTTTGTGGATGCGTCGAGCCTTGTATTCCTTGGACTGGGGGCAAACGTGTGGGGCTTTATCCTCATCGTAGCGGTTTGTCTTTATGCACTGTGGCTGTATATCAAGAATCCGAAAAAGGAATTTCTGTTCGCGATCGCGGCGTTCATCATTATGGGCGTGTTTGCGCTGGGGCACGGGATGCACGAACGGTATTTGTTCCCTGTCCCGATCCTGCTGCTGTTTGCGTACATCTTTATCCGCGACAGACGGCTGATACTGTGTACGTCTTTGACGTTTATCGCGTTGCTGCTAAACCAGAGTATAACGCTTTATTTTTACCAGATCGTGATCCCGCAGGGCTGGGTTGTGGCTGTTTCCGCGCTGAATATGGCGATCTTTGTCTTTACCGCATATGTGATCACGCGCATCGCGCTTGGAGATGTGAAATATAAGGAAGACCTGCCCGCGGCAGGAGGCGATCAAGCGCAAAAAGCTCCTGCGCAGATGAGGCTCGACGGGTTTAGCGAAAGCAAGATCGGTATGACGAGAAAAGATACGTGGGTCATGGTACTGATCACTGTGATTTATGCTGTTGTTGCTTTTACCAATTTGGGTGCGTTCAAGATACCGGAAACGGCGAATGTGCTCAGTGAACCGGTGACGGTCGAATTTGCGCAACAAGAACAGATATCACAGATCAAGTATTATGCCGGCTATGGGGAAGAAAAATTTGACATTCAGTACTCAGAGGATGGGATTACATACGCTCCTGTGACATTGAAAAAGGGCGAAGAAACAAAGGCGGTCATTGAGCATCAATTCAAAAACATGTATCGCTGGCAGGTGTATGATACGGATATCAATGCAAAATACTTAAAGCTCACGCCATTTGACGACGGAGAGCTGCCAATTTTGGAAGTTGCGGTCAAAAATACGGACGGGACGTGGATCACACCGGAAAATATTATTTCCAATTCGCCGGATGCGCAAAACCTGTTTGACGAACAGATTTTGATTCCAGAAGAATCCACCTATATGACGGATTTCTACTTTGATGAGATATACCATGTGCGGACGGCTTATGAGAACATCCACCAGCTCCAGCCTTACGAGATCACGCATCCGCCGCTTGGCAAGCTGATCTTGTCGTTGGGAATCCAGATGTTTGGCATGAATCCGTTTGGCTGGCGGTTTATGGGAACACTGACGGGCGTGCTCATGCTGCCGGTGATCTTCCTGTTTGGTAAGATGCTGTTTAAAAAGACGAAATACGCGGCGTTTGCGACGATTTTGCTTGCGGCCGACTTTATGCATTTTGCGCAAACGAGGATTGGTACCATCGACAGCTACAGTATATTATGGATCATGCTGATGTATTTCTTTATGTTCCAGTTCACACAGGCGAATTTTAATAAGCAAAAGCTTTCAAAAACAATTGTACCGCTGTTTTTGAGCGGCTTGTTCTTTGGCGTTGGCGCGGCGACGAAATGGCTTTGTATTTATGCGGGAGCGGGACTGCTTGTGATATTCTTGATCACGATGTGGAAGCGAAGCAGGGAGTACCGCTTCGCAAAGCAAAGCCGCGCGCCGGACTATGAAGGAATTGTCAAGACGTATAAATACAACGTAGCGATCATCCTTGCAAGCTGTGTGTTTTTCTTTATATTGATCCCGGTTGTGATCTATCTGCTTTCGTATATCCCTTACACACAGGTGAGCACAGGAACGGCTTTTGAATGGATCAGGACGGGCGATCTGAAGTACCATTACAGTGTGATGGGCAATCAGTTCTATATGCTCAATTATCATTCGACGCTCGATCCGGCGTCGGTGCATCCATTTGCGTCGATGTGGTATACATGGCCGGCGGATGTGCGGCCGATGCTGTTCTACAATGGGCATAACGATGTGACGGGGACGGTATCGACGCTTTCTACGATGGGCAATCCTCTCATCTGGTGGTCGGGTATCGTGGCGTGTGTATGGCTGATCGTGGACAGCGCAAGGGGAAAGCATAAACATTGGGGTATCACGATGCTTGCGATCGCGGCGCTGTCACAGTTTATGCCGTGGTGGTTTATCTCGCGTGAGGTCTTTATCTACCATTATTTTGCGACCATACCGTTCCTGATTTTGCTGATCGTGTATTGGCTGCGCAATATTGAGAGCGATTTTAAATACGGAAAACAGTTTGGGTGGATTTTTATTGCGGCATGCGTTGTGATGTTTGCTGTGTTTTATCCGGTGATCACGGGGATCCCTACAAACCCGGATTATCTGGCGGCGCTCCGGTGGCTGCCAACATGGCCGTTTTATGGCTGACAGTGTCTTTAAAGGGGGATGGGGATGCTAGCAAAGGTATTGAGCTTCGGGCTTAAGGGGATCGAAGGTTATCCGGTGCTTGTGGAGACGGACGTATACAGTGGGCTGCCGGCTTATGAGCTGGTCGGGCTTGGCGATACGGCGATCAAGGAAAGCAAGGAACGGGTGCGCAGTGCGATCAAAAACTCGGGATTTGAATATCCTGCCAAGCGCATTACGGTGAACCTTGCCCCGGCAGACCTGAAAAAGGAAGGGCCGCTTTACGATCTTGCGATCGCGGTGGGGCTTCTCGCTGCCAGTGAACAGGTTTTGCCTGATCTGCTCAAATATATGGTAGTGTTCGGCGAATTGTCGTTAAACGGCGATGTACGGCCTGTGAACGGCATCCTGCCGATGGTGATCGAGGCGCGGAAGCGCGGATTCAATTTTATGGTCGTACCACAAGAGAATGCGCAGGAGGCAAGTTACATCCAGGATGTGAAGATATTGCCTGTGAAGAACCTGCTGGAGCTGACTACGATTCTGAACAAGACGAAGCAGCCGGAATTTTTTACTCCGTCGGCATGGGAAATACCGCAGGACGGCAGCGAGACGGATGTTGATTTCAGAGACATCAAGGGACAGGAAAAAGCCAAACGCGCGATGGAGATCGCGGCGGCGGGCATGCACAACATCCTGCTGATCGGTTCTCCGGGCTCAGGCAAGAGCATGCTGGCAAAGGCGCTGCCGGGCATACTGCCTGACCTGACGTTTGAAGAAGCGCTGGAAGTAACAAAGATGCACTCCATCGCCGGAGAACTGGAAAATGACAATGGGATCATCCGTATACGCCCGTTCCGCAGTCCGCACCATATGAGTTCGGCTGCCGCGGTTACGGGAGGCGGTATGAAAAACCGTCCGGGAGAGATCAGTCTCGCGCATTGCGGCGTGCTTTATTTTGACGAACTGCCGGAGTTTCGGCGAGATATACTGGAAGCGCTCAGACAACCGCTGGAGGACGGGAAAATAACAGTCTCCCGTGCGAACAGTAAGGTGACGTATCCGGCGGATGTGATGTTCGCGGCCTCTATGAACCCTTGCCCGTGTGGGAATTTTGGGTCGGAGGATGTGGAATGCCGTTGCACGCCCACGCAGATCAGCCGGTATTTATCAAAAATATCCGGGCCGCTCCTCGACAGGATCGATCTGCATGTGGAGATGAGCAGGGTGAAATATGACGAGTTGCGCAGCACACAAAAGCAGGAAAGCAGCATGGAGGTGCGAGAACGTGTGAACGGGGCGCGCAGGATGCAGCAGGAGCGCTACCATAATATAGGGAAAAATTGCAACGCGCAGTTGAGCGCCGCGGAGGTCAAGCAGTATTGTGAGATCGAAAAGCAGGCGCAGGAACTTTTGCGTGTAGCGTTTGATAAGATGAAGCTGAGCGCGCGCTCTTACACGCGTATTTTGCTTGTGGCGCGCACGATCGCTGACCTTGACGGCAGTGAGGCAGTGGACGCGACGCACATCGCGGAAGCGGTACAGTACCGGTCGCTTGATAAAAAGTATTGGGGATTTTCGTATGACTGAGATCACGCGGGAAGAAAAATACTGGGTGTGGCTTGCCTCGTCGGAGGGGATCGGGCCGGTGCGTTTTTACAGTGTGCTGAACGCTTTTACCGATCTGGGGAACGCTTGGGACAATTGCAAGGATATTGCGCGGGTCGCACCGGGGATCACGGAAAAGCAAGCGGCGATCCTTATGAAAAATGCAAACGATGCGTATGTTGAAAATATTCTTGCTTTATGTGAGAAAAAGGGAATACGGATTTTGACACGGCTCCATCAGGACTACCCGCATACGCTAGCGGAAATCGAAAACCCGCCGCCAGTGCTATACTACAAAGGCGACATCCCGGAGTTTGACGACATGTCGTGTGGCATCGTGGGTTCTCGCCGGCCGACGCGTAACGGTTTTGATATGGCGCGGGAGGTTTCAAGCGGGCTGGCAGCGCAGGGCGTGGTGATCGTCTCCGGCATGGCGCTTGGCATCGATACGGCGGCGCACGTGGGAGCGCTTGACGCAAAAGGAAAGACAGTCGCCGTGCTTGGATGCGGCGCTGATGTGATATATCCCAAGGAAAATCGCAAGCTTTATGACGCGATTATCGAAAATGGGGCGGTCATATCTGAATTGCTGCCGGGTACAGAGCCTAAGGCGCAGTTTTTTCCACAGAGAAACCGTATCGTATCGGGACTGTCACGCGTACTGATCGCGGGAGAAGGCGGAGAACGAAGCGGTGCGCGCATCACAGTGGACGACGCGCTTACACAGGGGCGCGAGGTGTATACGCTTGCCTGTGATCTGAAATCCCCGATGGCGAAATTGCCGCTTTACCTGATGGACGCGGGAGCGATGGTGGTGCACTCTGCGCTGGACGTTATGAACGACCAGGGATGGGAAATGTCCTTTGGACTGGGAGCGGGAAAAAAACAAAAAGAGACGAATAAGCTTGATTTATTACAGGCGCAGATATACAATTTACTTTTAAAGGAAGTTTTGAGCGCCGAGCAGATCGCTCAGGAGCTTGACATCGCCGTACGCGAAGCGAACACGGTACTGACGGTGATGGAACTGAGTGGACTGATCAATGGAGTGCCGGGCGACAAATTTAGAATTAACAGTTAATTTACAGCTTACGCATATAATGTGGGTTATAATAGATAGAAGCATTTTGGAGGAAGAGAATGGCAAACGAGACGACTGCCGTGAAGAAAAAAGCGGCAACCAAGAAAACTGTGGCTAAGAAAAAGACGGCCGCCAAAAAGACAACGAAGAACGCGGCATCAAATAAAAATCTGGTGATTGTGGAATCGCCGGCAAAAGCAAAGACGATCGAGAAGTTTTTGGGTAAGAATTATATTGTAAGGGCATCGAACGGGCATTTGCGCGATCTGCCGAAGAGCACGTTCGGCGTGGATGTAGAAAATAATTTTGAACCGCAGTATACGACGATCCGAGGAAAAGCACAGCTTATCAAGGGTTTAAAGGACGAAGCGAAAAAAGCGAAGACGGTATATCTCGCAACTGACCCTGACCGTGAAGGGGAGGCGATCTCCTGGCACATTGCCAATATGCTGGGCATTGATGTGGCGGATGCGTGCCGGATCGAATTCAATGAGATCACAAAGGACGCGGTCACAACTGCGATCAAGCAGCCGAGAAAGATCGACATGGATCGTGTGGATGCGCAGCAGGCACGCCGTGTGCTTGACAGGCTGGTAGGCTATAAGCTGAGTCCGCTTTTGTGGAAGAAGATCAAAAAAGGCCTTTCGGCCGGTCGCGTACAAAGCGTGGCTGTGAAGGTGATCGTTGACCGTGAAAACGAGATACGCGAATTTAAGCCGGAGGAATTCTGGACGATTTCCGCGAACGTCAAAAAAGACGGACAGGAATTTGAGGCGAAGTATTACGGACCGGGCGGCAAAAAGACAAAGCTGGAAAACGAAGCAGATGCGCAGGCGGTTCTTGATGCTGTGAAGGGCGCGGATTTTGTGGTGAGCAAAGTGAACAGCGGGACGCGGAAGAAAAACGCATTGCCGCCGTTTACGACAAGTTTGCTGCAGCAGGCAGCGGCGGGAAAGCTTGGGTTTACGGCAAAGAAGACGATGATGCTGGCACAGATGCTTTATGAAGGCGTACCGCTTGCGGATGGAAATACAACAGGACTGATTACATATATGAGAACGGACTCCACGCGTATTTCGGGCGAGGCACAGGTTGCGGCGCACGATTTTGTTGAGAAAAAATATGGCGCGGATTATGTGCCGGACAAGCCGAACACATACCGTGGGCGCAAAAACGCGCAGGACGCGCATGAGGCGATCAGACCGACGTATATTACCAATGCGCCGGACGATATCAAGAAGTTTTTGACGAACGACCAGTATAAGCTGTATAAGCTGATCTATACGAGGTTTTTGGCGAGCCAGATGACGCCGGCGCTGTTTGAGACACTGAGCTATGACATCGACGCAAATGGACAGACGTTTAAGGCAAGCGGTTCGCGTATCCTGTTTAAGGGACATCTTGCGGTATATGATTCCA
>NZ_JAYFPU010000286.1:0-3470 GCF_034927525.1 Christensenella sp. | reverse complement strand
GATAGGTCCTACCGTGCCCGTCACGATCACTTTGAATGCTGCAACAGAGACGGACAGCGATTTTCCACCCATCGTGATCAGCAGGCCTAAGCCCTTCACGCCAGACATCATAGCAAGTGTGACAATGAATGGCTGTATCTTGAGCTTCGTTACGCAAAAGCCGGTCAGCGCGCCAAGACCCGCGCACGCGCCGATCGCGGCGATCGCCATAACAAATGGCACTTCGCATTGTGCCGCCACCAGCCCGACGATCACGGACGAAAACCCAAAGATCGAGCCGACCGAAAGGTCGATGCCGCCGGTCAGTATCACAAACGTAACGCCTATGGCCATAATGCCGATCATACTTGCCTGCTTGAACAGATTCGCAATGTTGTTGACCGAAAAAAAGTTTTCAAACGCGATGGACGCGACAACCATGATAACGATGAAGGCGACAAGCGTTGCGTTTCCGCCGACAAAATTTTTCAATTTATTTTCCTGCATTTTTTACGCCCCCTTTGCCGCAGTCGTTTTAGCCGCTTTGATCTTACGGCTTTTTGCACCCTTGTCCGACTGGATATATACCGCCAAAATAATGATCGCCGCTTCAAGAAGCATAGACCATGCCGTATCGATCCCGTTCATATTGACTGTCATCGTGATGATAGAAATAATGAAGCAGCCCACGACTGTACCGAGTATGCGTGGTTTTCCGCCTGCCATAGACGTTCCGCCGATGACGACGGCAGCGATGGCCTGCATCTCCATGCCCGAACCGACAGAGCTTGGGTTACAGTTTTGTGTCCGCGAGACCGCCATCACGCCCGCAAGCGCCGTAAGTGCGCCCAGCAGCAGGTATACGCCGATCACGATGCGGTCAGAACGAATACCCGACAGCTTTGCCGCCGTCGCGTTGTTGCCGATGGCCTCCACCGACTTGCCGAACACAGTGCGTTCCGCAATAATGAAGAACACCACCGCAAAAGCCACCACATAAATAAGCTGGATCGGTATCCCCCCAAACGATGTGCCCGAGATAGCGAGAAACGTTTCGTCCAGCACCTGCACTGTTTTTGCATTGCTGACCATGCGTGCAACACTGCGTAAAATGATCATCATCGCAAGCGTCAGCACCATTGGCTGTATCTTGAATTTAACCGTCAGCACGCCGATGAACGAGCCAATACCCGCGCCCAGCAGCAATCCGATGATAAGACACCCCAGAAACGGCACGCCCGCCTCCGCCATCATGGCGACGACCGTAGCGCACAATGCCATCGTTGCGCCTACACTGATATCGATGCCCGCGACCGCGATCACGAACGTCATGCCCATTGCCACACACATGACTGTCGTCGAATGGATGATCAGGTTCCACACCGTCGTAGAGCTGACAAAGTTCTTTGTGATACAAAAATTGATAATAAGAAGAACCGCAAACACCATGAGAGCACCGTACTTTTTCGCAAACTCACTGCGTTTTAGGGCACGGTTGCTCAAATCCTGGATCTTCTGTAATTCTGTATTTGAATTTTCCATTGATTTACCCCTCCGAATGATCGCACATTACATGGCGTGCGCTTCCGAGATACGCTGGATAATATTATCCTCCGTGATCTCTTCGCTCAAAAGCTCTCCCACTTCTTCGCCTTCCCTGATGATAATGACCCTGTCGCAATCCCTTGCCAGCTCCTCCAAAATAGAAGATATCATAATAACACTGATGTTTTCCTTGGCAAGCTGCTGGATGAGCATCTCGATCTCCATCTTCGCGCCCACGTCGATGCCGCGCGTCGGCTCGTCTAAGATGATGATGTCTGGGTTTGCGCACAGCCCGCGTGCGATAATGCACTTCTGTTGGTTGCCGCCAGACAAAAATTTGATCAGCTGCTTTCCGCTCGGGGTCTTGATCTTCAGTTTTCCAATGTATTCCTCAACTATTTCCTCCTGCCTTTTCCTGTCGATGAATCCGCATTTACTGATTTCCTTTAGGATAGACATGGTGATGTTATCCTTGATGGACATATCGGGGAATACCGCGTCACGCTTGCGTTCTTCCGGGCAAAGGATGATCTTGTCGCGCAGCGCGTCGTTCACGCTGCGGTATTTGACCTCTGTCCCTTTGACGATGACTTCCCCGCTCTCGATCTTCGAGCAGCCAAAGAGTGCGTTTGCAATCTCCGTACGGCCCGCACCGAGCAGGCCGGCAAGGCCCAGTACCTCGCCTTTGTTGAGCTCAAAGCTCACGCCCTTCAATTTGTCACCATCAGATACTTTTTTAAATTCACAGATCGCCGTGCTGTTCTTTAAGTCTTCGTTGAATTCCTTGCGGAAATTCACGATGGACGACGCATCCCTGCCGATCATCTTAGAGATCAGGCTCAGCTTATCAAGCTCGGCCACGTCATAACATCCCATATATTCACCGTCTTTTAAGATCGTGACCTTCTCACAAATTTCGTATATCTCGTTTAGCCTGTGCGTAATAAAGATCACTGCGATGTTTTTGGCCTGCAGCTGCCGCACGATGTCCATCAAAGACGAAACTTCCTTGTCGTCAAGCGACGACGTTGCCTCATCCATAATGACCAGCTTCGCGTCCTGCGATACCGCCGTCGCGATCGCGACCATTTGCTGCATTGCCGCCGAAAGCGTACTAATGGGGCGCGTCACATCAACATCGATATTAAAATCCTTCAATATTTCCTTTGCGCGCCTGTTCGTTTCCTTCCAGTCAATAAAACCGCTTTTCTTTTTGATCTCGTTTCCCAGAAACATGTTTTCCGCAATACTTAGACATGGTGCGGTATTCAGTTCCTGATAGATCGGCTGTATTCCCGCAGCCTGCGCCTGCGCAGGCGACGTAAAACTCACTTCGTGTCCTGCAAACCGTATCGTTCCTGCATCCCTTTGATGCAGCCCCGTCAAAATCTTGATCAGGACGGATTTACCCGCGCCGTTTTCTCCTTCCAGCGCGTGTACCTCTCCTTCCCTCACAACAAGGTCCACTCCCTTAAGCGCGTTAACGCCGATAAACGACTTGCAGATTCCTCTCATCTCAAGCAATATGGATTTTTCCTCAGACATTATTAAGCCTCCTTGCCGTTTTTTCACTCTTGCCATACCTTCTAAAAAGTGTGGCTGCCGTTTTCACGGCAGCCACTGTCTTTTCAGCAATTCTTTCCTCTAAAACGCCATTCCGTTTGTCAATGCGTCAGCTGCATTTTTGCTGTCGATGATCTCCGACGGGATCGTCGTTTCCTTTGTCAGGTTTTCACCGTTAAAATAAGCTGCGATCATCGAATAGATCAGCTCGCCATTCTGTGTGTCGCATGTAGATACCGCTGCGATCTCGCCGTCAACGATCTTCTGTACAGCTGCCTTCTGTCCGTCGATGCCAAGAACCGTGATGCCCTCAAGGCCTGCGTTTTTCAGCGATGCGATCGCGCCCAGCGCCATCTCTTCCGTATGGCAGAACACTGTGTCGA
>NZ_JAYFPU010000145.1:0-8666 GCF_034927525.1 Christensenella sp. | reverse complement strand
TATTGACGATCAGCTTGCTGATGAAGCTGGTAACGCTCTTGCTTGCCCATCCCTTATACGAAATAAAATATCCGACCGCAATGATGATGACGATCATGATCACGGCCTGCAACGCGTCAAAAATCAACCCCTGACACTCCTTAAACCAAAGCGGTATAGATCGCTTTGACCGCTTTTTCGAAATCGTCGTTTTCTACGCCGACGATGATATTGATCTCGCTGGAACCCTGATCGATCATGCGCACGTTCACGTTGTTTCTCGCAAGCGCTGTGAACAGCTTTGCGGAAACGCCGATCTGGCGGATCATGCCGCGACCGACCGTCGCGATGATAGCCATGTTAGAAGATACCTCCACGCTGTCCGGCTGGCATTGCGCGTGCAGCTCGTCGATCAGCTGCTCGATCACCCCGCGGATGCGCACATCGGCGATCACAATGGAGATCGTATCGATGGAGGAGGGCATGTGCTCGTAGGAAAGGCCGAATTTCTCGAGGCAGCCGAGCACCTTGCGCCCGAAGCCGACCTCTGTGTTCATGCCGTCTTTTTCTATGGTGATGACCGTGAAATTCTTTTTGCCCGCGATGCCCGTGATCCCCTCTTTTGAACCGTCGCGCCCTTCGATCGCCGGAATGATCATCGTTCCGCTGTTCTTTGGATCGTTGGTGTTTTTCACGTTGATGGGGATCGCCGCTTCAAGCACAGGGAAAATGCTGTCCTCATGCAGCACGGTCGCGCCCATGTAGGCAAGCTCGCGCAGCTCGAGGTAGGTGACTACGTCTATCTTTTTGGGGTCTGATACAATACGCGGGTCTGCCATCAGAAAACCCGAAACATCCGTCCAGTTTTCGTACAGGTCGGCATCTGCCGCACGCGCTACGATGGAACCTGTGATATCGCTCCCGCCGCGCGAGAACGTTTTGATCTTACCGTTTGGCAGGCTGCCGTAAAACCCCGGAACGACCGCACGCTCGTGCAGTTTTAAGGCCCCGGGCAGCACAGACAGCGTCTTCTTTGCGTCGTATACGCCGTCCTCGTTGAAAAAGATCACGTCCGCCGCATCGATGAAATCGTAGCCGAGCAGGTCTGCAATCAGCAGGCCGTTCATATATTCGCCGCGGGAAGCTGCGTAATCTTCGCTTGCACCTGCCCTGATGTCCTTATACATCTTTTCAAGATGGTCTTCGATGCGGATGGAAAGGCCGAGTTCGTCGCGGATGTCCGTATAGCGTTTGACGATCTTTTCGTAGACTGCCTGCGTATCATCTAAGCGCAGCGCCGCGTCGTGCAGCGCATACAGCAGGTCTGTTACCTTGATATCGTCCGAAAAACGCTTTCCGGGCGCGGACGGTACGACAAATTTTCTTGCTTCGTCCGCCTCAATGATTTGTTTCATCTTCAAAATTTGTTCTGCGGACGCAAGTGAGCTCCCACCGAATTTCGCAACCTTAACAGCCATGTTCAATCCTCTCCAACCTATTCCTCAGTATTTTCTGTTTCTTCTTCAAAATGATCCGTCAGCATACGGCCTTCCAGATAATAACGCTTTTCCTCTGCTTCGCCCAGCGAAAACGTCTTTTTGGGAAGCACGCCGCAAGCAACGACAAGATCAAAAAATGCGCTTTTATCCATCGAATCGAAATAAAAGCCAATGTTATCGTATTCCTTTGAGAGCGACAAAAACGCTTCGTCGCCGTGGATATAATCGATACTGCTTTGCGGGTTTTGAGCAATGTATTCTTCAAATATCTCCTGTACCTCTCCCACGGCAAGCGGATGCTGTGGGTCTTCGATCACGATGCGCCCTGCGCCGTCGTGGTACAAAAACGGTATCTGGTATGTGCAGTCCGCTTCGATCTCTTTACGCCAGCGACCGAATACAAGCTTTGCCTTCCTGCCTTTTTCGCGCAGGCGCTCTGTCACGAACTGCGCACAGCCCGAAGCGTTTACGCCGAACAACACGCGGTGTATGGGCATAAACTCGACCGCGCGGTCGCGCAGGTTGATGATCTCGCAAAGCGCAAAGCGCAGCGGATGGTTTTCTCGTTCTTCCTCTGTAAGGCCTTGCTTGGCCTCGTCCCACACTGCCTTTGCCGTCGCGAGCGAATGGTTCCCGTCGCCCACGCAGAAAAGCATGTTGTCGCGCTTTTTCAGGCCTGCGATCGCATCGATCACACCGCTTACGAGCTTTGGCTCGTCGACGAGCCAGCCTTCTATCTTGCCGCCGTCCATCATCAGGTCGAAATCGTATATCTTTTTCAGGCTCGTGCGCTGGATGTGCAGCGGCCCAATCACGCTGTCCTCCGGATCGTCCATCAGAAGCATGATGTGCGGCAGCTCCAGCGGCGCACCGTTCCTGATCTTCATGCGGGGAGGAATGCGCGAAAGCACCGTCTGCTCTGTCGCGCGGATCAGCGGCTTGTTTTCTATCTTAAAATCGTACTGCTCCAAGTCCATCGCAAGCAGTATCCCTTTTCTGAGCTTTTTATTAAGATGACGCTCTGTTAAGACAATACCCTCGGGCAGCAGACCCATTATGCCACCATTTAGGTATTCGTGCATTTCTGTTTTTAAGTCGTCAATGCACTGTACGACATTATCGCTTTCGAGATACACCTCCGGCAGCACCATGTGCAGCGTAGACGGAGCGTTTCCGACGAGCTTTTCAACTTTATCCCAATATTCCGGCTGCGACGTGAACTGGTCGCACGCCACGCACGACCACTTTGCCATGTTGACGTCTTCGCGCGGCAACAAAATCTGCGGAATTACAAACCCTAATTCTTTTGTATCTCTCATTGTTTCCTCCACTTTAAAGCCGTTTTTCCTCCACCCAAAGATACATAGTATAATATACCAGTAAAAAGCCGTTTTTTCAAGTAAAAACACAAACGCCCGTGCGGTTTGCTCACTCAAATGATGAACGGTTCGCCCTGCGGTTTTTGTGTGAGTAAGTCGCGCAGGACGCACAGCCCGTGCCTGAGCTGTTCGCGCGTCGGCGCAGCCGAAAGCGATACACGTACCGCGTCAAAGGGGAAATCGCTTCCCACAACAAACTTTTCCGCACAGAAAACGTTTACGCCCCTGCCTTTTGCCTGTGCCTCGAAATCCCTGCCGTGCACACCCGGTGGCAGGATGAGCCAGCGAAAATAATCCCTGTGTGTGCCGCGCAGGTCAAAACCCTCGAATATCTCCTGCGCGAGAGCGCACCGCGCCTGCGCTTCCAGCCGTTTTTTGCGGATGATCTCGTCTGCCGCGCCCGTGCGCACCAGATGCGCAACGATCTCTGTGTTGAAATGCGAGGTCATCAGATTGATGTTGCGGATGCCTAAGTCTATGCGCGCGCGGAAGGCCTGCGCCACCGCAAGGAAAGCCACACGCAGCCCTGCAGACAGCGCCTTTGACGTGCCGCTGATATATACACTTTGTTCGGGCACGTGCGCAGAGATCGGTTTTAGCCCCGTGTTGTTTAAAAATGCGTAGGTATCGTCCTCTAGCAGGATCAGCCCGTTTTCGCGGATCACCTGTGCGATCTGTTCCCTGCGCGCACGCGGCATACAGCAGGCCGTCGGATTTTGGCATTCCGCCATCAGGTAGATGCCCTTTACTTTATCGCTGCGGCACACCCGCCGCAGCTCGTTTGCGTCCATCCCGTCTTTGTCCATATCCACGGGTACCAGCCGGATGCCCAGCATATTTGCGAGGTTTTTGAAGCCGGTGTAGGTGAAGCGGTCGGTGGCGATCTTGTCTCCCGCCGAAAAAAGCGAGGTCAGGATGATCGCCAGTGCGTTTTGCACACCGGACACCACAAAAATGTGTTCAGGCGTCACTGAAAAGTGCATCTTCTGAAGCCACGCCACCCCCAGCTCGCAGTCCGCGGCCTTTTTTTGCGGCGCACCGTAGGAAAGGCAGTCCTCCACATCCGGCCCGGAGGCGACATGGCGCATTGCTTCTATGATGTATTGATCCTTGTCGTGCAGCGGAAGGATCATGCCAAGATCGATCAGGTTGGGGGCGCTTGTGCCGTCGGCCGTGGTGGTCGCTTCGGACACGAGGACATCTGAAGAAATAAAAGTGCCCTTGCCCACCGTCGCAAAGATCAGTCCGCGCTGTTCGCATATTTTGAACGCGCGCGTGACCGTGCTCAGGTTGATCCCCAAAAAATCTGCCAGTTCGCGCTGTGGGGGCAATTTGTCGCCCGGCTGCAGCACGCCTCTTTTGATGTCGTGCCGCAGCGCGTTCACGATTTCCATATAGATCGGTTTATTTTCTTTGTCAAGCGCGGGCTGCCAGCTCAGATCGTCATAAAAAAATCCAGCCATATCTGCTCCTTTTAATTTGTATTGCATACAATTATACCATTGAAACATGACAACAACAATCATATAATACTATTGTACCACAACAAAAAGCATACAATTATCTACGAGAGTGGTACAATCACGTTTGAACGTTTGCGCTGTAAAAACGGCGGTTAACAATATAGCAGCGAAATGAGGAGAAGACAATGGTAGCACAGGACAAAACAAAAAAATTAACGACCACGGCCGTCATGACCGCGCTCGTTTTTGTGGTGACGCTTTTGATCTACATTCCCGTACCCGCCGTGAAGGGCGCGTATTTTAACATCGGCGATGTGATCATCTATTGCCTGTCGTTTATTTTGGGCGGGCCTTATGCCGTGTTTGCGGCGGCGGTGGGCAGCGCGCTTGCCGATCTGATGCTCGGCTCTGTGATCTATATCCCCGCGACGCTTGTGATCAAGGGTTGTATGGCGCTCATCGTGGGCGTGCTTACATTGAAAAATATTTCCTTTGGGCGCTATTTGCTCGCGTGTGTTGTGGCGGGGCTTGTGATGGCGTTTGGCTATTGCACGTACGAGTTTTTCGCGATCGGCGGTTGGGCGGCTGCGGCTGCGACATTCATCCCCAACATGATACAGGCGGGGTGCGGCGTTGCGATCGCCGCGGCGCTTTATCATCCGATGCGTTCGCTGCGCAACCGGTTTGCCCTGCGCCCTAAATTATCCTGACTGTTTGGAGGATTTCCCCAGTTTTTCGTAAATAAGAGGCCATGCGGCCTGAAAATCTTTTTGGTAGTCCCTGCCACCTTTCCATGCGGCGGGG
This sequence comes from Christensenella sp., assembly GCF_034927525.1. NCBI lineage: Bacteria > Bacillati > Bacillota > Clostridia > Christensenellales > Christensenellaceae > Christensenella > Christensenella sp. Next base: position 3,542 of record NZ_JAYFPU010000145.1, on the reverse strand, counting down.
ACTTTTCCTTTGTAGGGCACAAACCCAAACTGCATATACAGGTTGATGGCCTTTATGTTCCACGTGGACGAACTCAAGTACAAAAAGCCGTCGTGATCGAGCTGCCCGTAGAGGTCGAGCAGATAAGTCAGCAGCGCCTTTACGAGCCCTTTGCCCTGATGCTTTGGCGCGGCGGACACCCAATGGATGCGCAGATGCTCCCGCCCGAGATGACTGCCCGGCCACAGCGACGCTGTCGCGGCGACCTCGCCCGCTTCGTCGAGCACAAAAACACATTGTTTTTCGAGCAACGCGGGACGGCTGAGAAATTCCCTGCTGAACAGATCGTGCGCTTCCTGCAGCGTATCGGTCTGTTCCAGCATATAAATGAGCTGCGCCCATTTTTCCGCATATTCCGGCTGGTAGCTGGCAAAGCAAAAGCCGTCGGGCAGCGCATAGCGCGGGTACTGCGCGGTGTCCGGCTTTTCCATCAGTACATTGAAATGGGGAAGCGTTTTATCCAGCATGTTTTTGCTCCATTCCTTATGATCACTCCCCTGATTGTACCACGAAATACAAAAAGCGGCATGACCAAATGGCCACGCCGCTGTCGGGGTTGCGTATCGTTAGTTGATAAGCGGTCTGCCGTCCGAATCGGTGTTGATGCTGCCTGTCAGGATCATGATGCCTTCCACAAGACCCCAGATGCCGGAAATCGCCGACGTGATGCCAAAGGTGACAAATCCAAGCAGGCCTAAAATGAGCTGTCCGACCGCCTTGCTTGTAAAGCCAAGATAAAAGTTGTGGATGCCCAGCCAACCGAGGAAAATCCCCAGGATGCCTGCCGCGATCTTTGACTTGGACTGCGAAGCGGGATAGGCGTTCGTGCCCGGCTGCTGTCCCGGTTGTGCCTGCTGCTGTTGCTGCTGCGTTCCGCTTTTGGGAACGAGGCCAGCGCCGCACTTGACGCATACGACCGCTTCCGGATCTGACTTGGAACCGCAATTCCAGCAATAGTCGTGCCCTGTACCTACCGGCACGCCGCACCCTAAACATACTGTTTCGCCCGGGTTAAGCTGTCTGCCGCAATTTCTGCAATATTTGTATTCTGCCATTTTTATAAATCCTCCTATTGATAACGCGCGCCATGAGTGCGTGCGCCTCTTGTCTTGCTTTCAGTATACGGGGCGCAAAACCGCGTGTCAACGCGATTTTGCGTTATTTTGCGTTTCTTCATAAAGTCTTAAGGGGTTTGGTAGGTTTTTGTTTGGAACGGAGCCGGTTGTAACGTTTGGATATTCCAAATATTGTAAAACAGCATATAACCTATTATAATGATGATGACAACATAATATGACATATTAAAGCGTGAAGTTTTGGATAATGATAATGTTGCCGAGGCAAAAAAGCTTGTACGCAAAGCATTAAAGCCTGTAGTCAAAAAAGAAATGCAAAGTTAACTAAATCAATAAAGCGCCTATCTGCAATATTCAGATAGGCGCTTTTACTATTTTATCTCCTGCTCCAGTCCGTCAAATTCCGGCGTGCTGAAAAACTCGCCGAGGGTGATATTTAGGCCATCACATATTGTCTTGATCGTCACAATTTTAGAATTTTTACTTTTCCCATAAAGAATATTTTTAACCGAAGATGGTGGCAAAGCCGAAATGTTAGCCAATTTATTGATGGTCAAATTTCTTTCTGCACATAACTGTCTGATCCTATAAACAATGGTCCCTTGCATATTCATTTTAAATCTTCGCCTCTTTTTCGCCCAACAGCCATAGAATTTCCACTTTCAAAGCTTTTGAGATTTCTACGAGTTCTAAATCAGAGACTGATCGTTCCCCATTTTCAATTTTGGATAAAGTCGCCTGCGAAACAGACATCCCATTCACTTGCAGACGCGCAAGCAAATCGGCCTGATTCATCGGCGGGTTCATCATAGCCCTTGCGATACGTATTCTTTTCCCAACTAAATTTTTACTCACAGGCAACTTCCCCGCTTTATTCGATTTCTTGCTCAAGCGCATCAAATTCCGGTGTACTGAAAAACTCACCGAGGGTGATTCCAAAACCATCACACAATTTCTTGATGTTAACGATACCCGGATTTTGGCTTTCGCCATTCAGGATACTCTTCACTGTTCCTTGCGGTACTGCGGCAAAGTTAGCAATACTATTTGGATTGAATCCTTTTTCCTCGCATAACTGTTTGATTCTATGGGCAACAACTTCTTGCGCGTTCATTTTTTAACTCCACTCACCGTTTATCGTCGGATCATAATTTTTGCGTTAAAAAAGGCGAAATGGATATTTCGCCTTTGCTGCCTACTCTTTGAATTCTAAAACATCGCTTATGCTGCACTCAAGTACAAAGCAAACTCTTGCAAGAATGTCCAAGTCCACCCTTTCAAGCTTCCCTTTATACAACCGGTCGATCACTTCAAACCGAACGTCTGTTAATTTTGCTAATTTGTTTCTGGCAATGTTTTTCTGATCCATGACCTGATTGACTTTTAGGACAATCTTGCCATAATCCTTCATTTCCAGAACGGATTTATAATCTTTCATTCGGATTCTTACCTCATTTTAAGTCTATCTTCATAGTTACATATTGCATATTCCTATTTATATAGTTACTATATAAATAGGAATATTTAACATTAAGGTGGTTATTATGAATAAATCCCATACCTGCTGTTTTACCGGACACCGCCCGCACAAGCTACCCTTCCTGCGCAACGAAGACCACCCGCAGTACCGGCTTTTGGAGCAGCAGCTTATCACAAATATCCTCAAAAAAGCGCTGACGGACGGATGCGACACCTTTCTCACGGGCATGGCGCAGGGCATTGATATACTGTGCGCCGAGCTGGTTTTGAAAATCCGCGAACTGATCGGCGAGCATCTGCGGCTTGTATGCGCCATCCCTTATCTTGCGCAGGCGCAGCGCTGGGAAGCGACGGAGCAAGCCCGCTATAAAAAGATACTCGCGCAGGCGGATCATAAAATATTATTAGGCAGCGAATACGCCGACGGCTGTCTTCTTGCGCGCGACCGCTTTTTGGTTGAGCATTCCGCACACATGATCGCTGTTTATGACGGAGCATCGGCGGGCGGGACAAAATATACGCTTGAGTATGCCTACAGGAAAAACCTTTCGGTCTGCGAGATCAACCCAAACAGGCTGATGCCCTTTGCAAAATAACAAAGGGGTGGTTTTCGGCTTCCTCTTTCGTTTACATATATTGCAATACGCTAAACGCAGGAGGAACAATCATGACGCCCATAGACGAATACATTGCACAATATCCGCAGGAATTGCAACAAAAACTGGAAGAAATCAGGCAGGTTATCCATGAGGCTGCGCCGGACGCAACGGAAAAGATAAGCTGGAATATGCCGACCTTTTATTTGAACGGAAACCTTGTGCATTTCGCCATGAACAAAGCGCACATCGGCCTTTACCCGGGCGCGAGCGGTGTGGAGAACTTTATCCCTAAGCTTGACGGCTACAAATATTCTAAGGGTGCGATCCAGTTCCCGCTGAAAGACCCGCT
>NZ_JAYFPU010000248.1:0-1711 GCF_034927525.1 Christensenella sp. | reverse complement strand
GCGACCTTTTGTACCTGATCAAGCAGCTGTCCGTGGCCGACGGCAGGACGGTTCTTGTATCCTCGCACCAGTTGTATCAGATCCAGCAGATATGCGACCGCGTGGGCATATTTGTAAAAGGGAAGCTGATCGCGTGCGGTCAGATTGAAGAACTGGGCAAAGCGGTGCGGGGAGACGAACCGTTATCCATCGAGTTTGCGGCAGCCCCGGACAACGGCGAGTTGGAAAATACGCTCCGCGCGGTGCCCGGCGTGATCCGGATGAAGAAAGAAAGAAACATGTATGTCATCCAATCTCAAACGGACATTCGCGCCCAGCTTGCCCAAGAGGCCGTCCGGCAGGGCTTTTTCATGGAGCATCTCAAGCTGCGCGGAGGCGATCTGGACGATATCTACAGGCGCTATTTTGCAAAGGAAGGAGCCGTATAAATGGGAACCAAGAGTGACGCATTGAAAAAAGTCGTTAAGATTTTATTCGTAGATGAAAAAGATGAAAACGACAAATACAGAAAAGCCGGATTTTCCGCATTATACCGCAAGGAACTGGCGGACCAATTTAAAGGAAAGCGCTTTTTGATCATGCTCCTTCTGATTGCCGTAATTGCAATCATAAGCGTATACAGCGCGGGGCAGGGCATACAGACCGCGATCAACGAAGGCTCCGTTTCGACTTCCGTATTTTTAAGCCTGTTTACCAGCAGCGGGGGTTCGCTCCCTTCCTTCGTATCGTTTTTGTCCTTCCTTGGCCCTATTGTGGGTATTATCCTGGGATTTGACGCAATCAACGGGGAACGCTCCAAGCGTACGCTTTCGAGGCTGGTGTCCCAGCCCATCTACCGCGATTCCATTCTCAACGGAAAATTCTGGGCCGGAGTGACGGTTATCGCCATGATGATATTTACCCTGGGCCTGATCGTTGCGGGCGTTGGAATCATTATGACAGGTATTCCGCCGACAATGGACGAGCTTTTAAGGCTGCTTGTTTTCCTGGTGTTCACGGTTGTATATATGGCTCTGTGGCTCAGCATATCCACGCTTTTTTCGATTGTTTTCCGGCATGCGGCGACATCAGTGTTGTCCGGCATAGCGATCTGGGTGTTTTTAACCTTCTTTATGGGAATAATTGCAAGCTCCATTGCGAACGGGGTATATCCTGTTACAGACCAATCGACAACGAGCGTGGTTCTCAGCAATTACAATCTGGCGGGCGGCGTCAGCCGTATTTCGCCCGCAACCCTGTACAGCGAATCCGTATCGACCATACTTGATCCCAGCGTCCGGTCGATCGGAGTTATTCTGACGTCGCAGGTGGACAGGGCGGTTACCGGGGCGCTGTCAATCGACCAGAGCATACTTCTGGTATGGCCGCACCTGATAGGGCTTCTGGCAATCACAATGATATGCTTCGCGATTTCCTATGTTGTGTTCATGCGGCAGGAGATCCGGGCGGGATCATAATGGCCTGAAAACTGCAAGACGGTTATTTTGTTGGTTTTCTTTTGCGACACGCCCTTCCATTTCGGAAAAATGAACGGGATGCCGAAAAGCATGAGAGGTCTTTTTTGCAAAAATATTTGTTTTCATCATTGGGCATATTAACAATGCGGTAAAAAACCGCTGAATGTAAAGGAGGGTTGATAATGTCTAGACCAGGGTTAATGTCAGAAGCTTTAAAACAAGAAATCGCAAAACGGCTGGGTGTGGACAACGTC
>NZ_JAYFPU010000180.1:0-5060 GCF_034927525.1 Christensenella sp. | reverse complement strand
GATATCGCCGCTGTATGACGGATCGTATTGTGTATCAAACGTCTGCATATGGTTTTCAGGCGGCGCTTCTATAATGGCATCTACGTAGATGCCGGGCAGGCGAATAAGCTTTGGATTGAGAGAACCTCTTTCCACGATTTTCTCTACCTGCAAAATGACCTTGCCGCCACTGTTTTTTGCCGCCTGACACATGGCGACTACCTCGAGCGATACACACTCGCGCTCAAAGGTCGCATTGCCGTCAGGATCACAATAAGAGGCGCGTACCAACGCAACATGAATGGGGAAGGCGTGGTACAATAAATACTCCTTGCCGCCGATCGTGAGATTCGTCACCAGATCGTCTTTGGTGATGTCGTTGATACGCCCGCCCTGCAAGCGCGGATCGACAAAGGTTTTCAGCCCGATGTGCGTCAATGTGCCGGGCTTTTTGGCGGCGATATCGCGGAATAGATGAGAAATCACGCCCTGCGGGAAATTGTATGCTTCGATCTTATTTTCCAGCGCAAGCTTCTGGATCTTGGGCACAAGACCCCAGTGACCACCCACAACACGCCGGAGCATGCCCTCATGCCCTAAATGGTTGAGCCCGCGTTCATGTCCATCACCTTGTCCGGCGGCGTATATAAGATCCAGATTTTGGGGGTGACGGGTTTCCTTGAATGTTCGTTCAAGCTGCTGGGTAAGATCTTCCGGGTGCATACATCCGACAAATCCACCAACGGCAAGCGTGTCGCCGTCGCGGATCAAGCCGATTGCATCCTGCACAGTCATTTTTTTGCTCATGGTTCATCCGTCCTTTCTATTGATCATGTTGGCCTTATTATATTGCCCTTGAAATGATAAGTGAAATGCTTGTTTTGCGAATGAATCATTACGAAAAGTAATGATTGAAATTGTTTCGTTGGTCATATATGATGAAAGTATGGATATCAAACAATTGCGCTATTATACAGAGGTTGTAAAATGCGGAAGCTACACCAAAGCCGCGGAAAACCTGAATGTCACACAGCCGATGCTGACACGGACGGTGAAGCAATTAGAGGACGAGCTTGAGGTGAAGCTGATCGAAAGGAACAGTAAATGCTTCCTGCCGACAGATGCGGGCAGTGAGCTTTACCAGAACGCCTGCTCCTTGCTGCTCCAGTATAAAGACATCTACCGCAGTATTGGGGATATCAGGTCGCGCAAAAAAGGAAAGGTAAGTATCAGCATACCGGGAGTCATACTGGATATGTATTTTCCGATGATACTCAAGCGTTTTTATGAGGAATACCCGAACATCGATATCAGCGTAATTGAGGAAGGCTCAAAAGCCGTGGCTGCGTCCGTCTTTGCGGGAGATGTCGACCTCGGCATCGTGATGCTTCCTGTGCCGGAGCTTTCACAGTTGGGGTATACGGTTCTGATCAAAAGCGTGTGCAAGCTATTGACCAGCAAAGAACATCCGTTTGCGCACCGCAACAAGGTACGTCTCGCAGAGCTGAAAAACGAGAGACTGATCACATTCGGCGATACGGCGACGCTGCATGACGAACTGATCGCACAGTGCAGAAAAGAAGGATTCATTCCGCATATTGCGTACAAAAGCCTGATGCCCGGGTTTGATGTCAAGATGGTTTCCTACGGCCTGGGAATTGCGGTATTGCCTTCGCCTGTTATCCAGTGGTATAAAGCAAAAGGTCTGCGGGAGATATCGACTGTCCCGGAAATTCCGTGGGAAATGGCTATCATATACAAAAAAGGAAGATATCAATCATTTGCCGCAGAACAAATGCTGCGGTTTATACAGGATTTTTTTATTATTCCATAAAAATTGCGGATAAAGAATTCACCTGCAATACTTGTCTTTCGCGTTGTTTCCCGTTATCATATAAATGAATAAATTCCCCAGGGGTAGACTATGGTAAAAAAGCTGAGTGCACGGCATTGGTTTTTGATTGTCATAACGTTTTGCGTGTTTACGATATACGCATTCTACATCGATTCGTTCGGTCCCAATGCCACGGTCATGATGAACTTTTACCAGATCGATTCCTCCCAGCAAGGCTTTATTCTGACGGTGCAATCGATCGGCGGGCTGGCGGCTTCCGTTTTTTTGGCGCTGATGGGCGAGCGGTTCAATAAGATATATGTCGTAGGTGCAGGCACGTGTATCATGGGTGCTGCAAGTGTTTGCATCGGCTTTGCGCCTTCCTATACGGTGCTGATCCTGCTTGTCGCTGCGGCAGGTATTGGTTTTACCTGTGTGGATATCATGGTGAACGGAGTGATCGCCGATACCTACCCGGACAGAAAAAATACGCTGCTCCCTATTACGCACGCATTCTATGGCGTAGGGGCGATGATTGCACCGCTATTCGTCGCAGGGACGGTAAATCCACAGGTATATTCTTCGTTCAGCGTACCGTTTTTGTGGATCGGTATTGCCGCCCTGATCATTTTCCTGCTGTATATTTTGTCGGGCCGGTTTGTGATGAAGGATACGCCGTACGCGCATATGGAAGAGATGAAAAAGTGCGCCTGCGAGAATCCGGCGGAAATATTTAAAACAGGCGGGGCATGGTTATTACTGGTCATCTGTTTTTTCCAGTTTGCGTTCCAGTTCGGCATCTCCACATGGCTGCCAACATATTGCATCGAAGCGCGTGGAATGGCCTTTGAAGAAGCGGGACTGCTACTGTCAGGATTCTTTGGCGGGGCGCTCGTGATGCGCTTTCTTGGGCCTGCAATCCTGCGAAGGATCAGCGCGGCAAATCTGTTCTCGTGGTTCATCGTTGCGGCGGCGGTCTGTATGGCGTTGGCGCTCAGCGTACCGGGCATCCCTGTCATGATCGTACTGATTATTGCGGCAGGGTTCTTCCAGGGCTCAAATGCGGTCGCACTGGTAATCATGTGCTGTGCGGTATATCCAAACAGGACGGCGTCTGCATCGGCAGTCACGGTATTTGCGGTCAATATTGCAACGATGACGGTGCCGCTTTTGATTGGCGAGATTGCAAAACATGTGGGATTCCAATTGCCGCTTTACCTGGTCTGTGCGCTGATGGTAATTCCGTTTGTGCTAACAAGATATCTGATCAAGCAGCACAAAAGTCTGCAAACGATAGGTTGATCGACCGTTTAAGGCTTTATCAATATGGGTATTTGGTTATTACATATAATGATGTATGAGGGGAGATATTAAGATGGATAATGACGTATATTTTAATCCGACCAAGGTCTTTTTTGGTAAGGACACAGAGCTTTTGGTGGGGGAGGAAGTGGCAAAGCGCAGCCAGAAGGTATTGCTGCACTATGGCAGTGGCAGTGCGGAACGCTCAGGGCTTCTTGACAGGATACGTAAATCGTTGAAGGACGCGGGCGTAGCGGTGTTCGAGCTCGGAGGCGTGCAGCCTAATCCACGGCTTGAGCTTGTATATGAAGGGATCAATATTTGCCGTCATAACGGGATCGGCTTTGTCCTCGCGGTGGGCGGCGGCAGTGTGATAGATTCCGCCAAGGCGATCGCCTGCGGCACCCCAAACAGCGACGACGTATGGGATTATTTTGTGGGCAAGAAAAAAGCAAACGGTATTTTGCCGCTTGCGACGGTGCTGACGATCCCGGGTGCGGGCAGTCAATCGTCCAATGGAATGGTAATCACCAAAGAAGAAACGATGGAAAAAATGGCCTATGAGGACGAACGGTCACGGCCTGTGTTTTCGGTGCTGAATCCTGAGCTTACCTATACTGTACCGCCATATCATACGGCTGCGGGTATTGTGGATGCGTTCGCGCACATCATGGAGCGCTACTTCACCAATACGGCGGATGTAGATGTTACAGACCGTATGTGCGAAGGCGTGATGAAGTCTTTGCTGCGCTATGGCAGGACGGCTGTCACAGATGCGCAGAACTATCGAGCGCGCGCAGAAACGATGTGGGCGTGCAAAATGGCGCACGACGGCACGCTTGGCCTAGGGCGCGAAGAGGACTGGGCCTCCCACATGATAGAGCACGAGCTGTCCGCAAAATTTGATGTGTCGCACGGCGCGGGGCTTTCTGTGATTTTCCCCGCATGGATGAAATACGTATCTTCCAATAAACCGGAGCGCTTTGTGCAATTTGCAATGCGTGTATTTGATGTAGAATATTCGTTTGACAATCAGGATTGGACGATCAAAGAGGGCATCAAGCGCATGATGACGTTCTTCAAGAGCCTCAACATGCCGACGTCTCTGCGCGATCTGGGGATCAACGACAAGGATGCGCTGGGTGAGATGGCGAAGCGTTGCGTAGAGCATTGCGGCGGTACGGTCGGAAATTTTGTGCAGTTGAATGAGGCGGATGTGCGTAACATTTTGGAGATCGCCTATTAATGCGTTTTCTACACACATCGGACTGGCATCTGGGCTTTGCGCTGAACAATATGCCTATGATCGCCGAGCAAAAACATTTTACAGAGCAGATCCTTGCAATTGCGCGCAGCGAGCAGGTGGATGCAGTCATTGTTGCTGGTGACGTGTTCGATCATGCGGTTTCAAACCCGGACGCGATCGGCATCTACAACGATACGATGACGAAGTTATGTATCGAAAGCAGGATTTCGGTCGTGATCTGCGCGGGAAACCACGATGGCGCGGCGCGTCTTTCTTCGTGTGCAGATTTATTGAGCAAGGCAGGGCTGCACATTGCGGGAAGCGTCAAAAACGGGATACCGTCCATATTGATCGGCGATACGATGATCCATATCCTGCCTTTTTTTTCAATCGAAGAAGCACGCTATCTATATCCGGATGAAGAAATCAAAAATTATGATATGGCGATGCGCACTTTGCTGAAATATTTGCCGGTTTATGAGGGGCGTAATATTCTAGCGGCGCATTGCTTTGTGAGCAGTGCCGAGGTGTCGGAGAGCGATCGCTCGGCGATGGTCGGAGGAGCCAATATGGTGAGCGCAGATGCGTTTGCTGGTTTTGATTATGTTGCGTTGGGGCATTTGCACAAGCCGCAGGATATCGGCGGTAACATACGTTACAGCGGTTCGCCAATGAAGCTTTCGTTTTCGGAGGCTGGAC